>CAIOHI010000232.1 GCA_903858075.1 uncultured Actinomycetes bacterium | reverse complement strand
TGCATCAGGGGCCATTGAATTCAAAATGCCATCTGCAACTGCCCATGCCTCTTCGCTTGTTGGGCGAGCAATGGTATGAAAACGAATTCCAAATCGCATGGTGCGACCTTGTGCTGCTGCTATTGCCGCAACACGATCTTGACGTTCTTTAATGGCGTCTGGTGTTTCACCCCATGACAAGTACAAGTCGACATTTTCACCTGCCACTTTTTCTGCGGATGCTGACGCACCACCGAAATAGATAGGAGGTACTGGGCCTGGTACTTCACGTGTTGTTGCGTCAGTTACTTCGAAATACTTCCCCTTGTAACTGAAAGGCTTGCCAGACCATGCGCCGCGCATGACTTCAATGAATTCACCTGTGCGCTCGTAACGGGTTTCTTTGTCCTCAGTTACTCCGAAACGGGCAAGTTCAGCTTGTTCGGCACCGGTGACAATGTTGACAAGGCAACGGCCATTCGACATGCGCTGGAATGTGCTTGCCATTTGTGCTGCAAGTGTTGGCGTGAGAAGTGCTGGACGAAATGCCACAAGAAACTTGATGCGCGATGTGAGAGCAATAAGAGATGACGTTGCAAGCCATGCATCTTCACAGCCGGTACCGCACGGTGTTAGCAAGGCATCGAAGCCAAGTTCTTCACATGCACGGGCGATTTGTGCCAGGTATGCATGGCTAGGTGCGCGGTTGATAGAGCTGTCATCTGGCAGCACATCACGTGAGTCACCACCAGTCGGTAAAAACCAGTTCATTTCAATCATGGGCGTGTTCCTTACAAATTAAGTGGGATGAGACGGATAGTAATAACAGAGGTTGCGAGCACCAATAGCCAAGAACAGAAACCAAGAATAATTGGACGTAAACCTAAAAGGCGAAGGTTTTTGATGTTGACTCCGGCACCTAAGCCGACAAGGGCTATTGCAAGACAGATTTTCTCGATGTGTTTAAGCGTGGACAGTAGATCAGGCGAAAGAGCACCAGTAGTACGAATGCTGACAGCAACGAGAAACAAAACAATAAACATGGGCAGTAGAGAAATTCGTTGTGAACCAGTATGTGGGTGCTCGTGTGGTTCTTCATGTTTTTGTGTCTGACTGTGCCGATAACCGTAGACAGCAACTAGGGGAGCGAGAAGAACGACGCGTGTGAGTTTCACAATTACTGCAGGTGCCAGTGACAAATGTGAGTACGTAGTCGCGCTTGCCACAACTTGTGCAACATCATGCACAGAGGAACCTGCCCACATGCCGAAACGAACATTGCCCATGTTCATAAGGTGCCCAAGTGCAGGAAGAGCAAAAATAGAGATACTGCCAAACAATGTGACAAGCGCAATTGCATATGTTGCGTCTTCTTCATCACCACCGACTGCTCCAGTCATTGCACTTATTGCTGACACACCGCAGATGGAATAGCCAGTAGCTGTGAGTAAACCAAGACCAGGGGAGACACCGAGAAGTCGTGCAATGTATTGCGTGCCAAAAAAAGTTATGATGACAACGGCGATCACCGCTACGAAACCTCTGCCGCCAAGATGCGCAACTTCGCTGAATGACAATTGGAAACCGAGTAACACGATTCCTGCCCGCAAAACATGACGTGATGCAAACTTGAGACCCGGTTCACATGCAGATGGCATGAGGCCAAAGTTGCCGAGAAGGGCACCTAGTAAGAGGGACACCGTGAGTGGAGAAACACTTGTCCACTGCCAACTAACGAGAAAGCCACAGAAGACCGCAACACCAGCGACCACAAGGCCTGGGGCAGTGCGGCCGGCTTTTGTGAACATGTTAGAGACTCTAACAATTCTGGTAGGCACCCCCAACCAGGGCGTGGTATCTCGGGCTAGGGGACTACGGTTTGGTCTCAATGCGCGCCGACAATGAAGTACCCAGACTGGTGCCTAGTGACTGGGCCCGTCACGGCGCGGTCTATCTGGCGTTGGCGACAATTTCTATTGCCCAACCTCTCTTACAGCTATACGGGGAGAACGTTGCGGTGTTCGCCGCTGCCGGATTCGAAGGCGCGATTGTCGTGTGGTTTGCCGTCATCACGTTGCTGGTACCTCCGTTAGTTCTACTGAGTATCGAGATCATCGCCACGATGATTTTCCCCCGTGCTCGAACACGTATTCACACTGTTCTTGTATGGCTGTCGCTATGGCTAGTCGCGTCTGTGGTGCTGCGATCTGTCTCAATCGGCCCGTGGGTTATTGACAGTCTTCTGACTGCATGTATTGCTGTTGGACTTACCTACTTGTATCAACG
>CAIOHI010000231.1 GCA_903858075.1 uncultured Actinomycetes bacterium | reverse complement strand
GTACCACTTTGGTGCGAAACGAACATGCGAGTCTTTTGCCCACTGGCACCGCGCGCACGTGCACGGTGAGTTCCAGGGTTGGCACCCAGCCTTTTTCATAAGGCAAGTTGAATAACGGTGGTGGCATTGCATCGACTGCAAGCAGCAATGCAAGTGTGTCCATAGGGCGCCCATCGGATAGTTCAATCCACCCCCGCATCTGAGCGGTGCCCGATGGCGTACCCGCAATGAAAGTGGAGTCGTCTGGATGCAATCGGTTAGTGACGTTTTGTAAAAGACCAATGACAAAATCTCCGCCGTCACTATCGCGACTCGCACATTCCTCAAAGGGGGGTAAATCGGGCGGTGTCGCCGTCACAATTTGAGGTTCAACGGCTGCCATCTCACCCCATGCCCCAAGAACGCGCATGATGTTGCGATCGCCACGGCGCATCGTTGCATTCATGGTGGTCACAAGCTTCCCGGTCTTTACTGTGTCAACTTCAATTTCCAACGGACCCGCCGGTGCAGGCGCAAGATAATGAGCCGTCACCGTGAATGGGTCTCGGCGACACGAATGTTGTTGCATTGCGCGGCCCATCATGGCGAGCAGATAGCCGCCGTTGGCATTTCCCGTAATGTCCCAACCGTCAAAAACTTCCGCCGAGAACGTTGTGGAGCCATTTTTTTCCACAATTGGCGTCACAGCCGTTGCAGTATCGAAGCGGAAAGTCACGGTCAGCATCGTATTGCTCGTATCCTCATGTTGTGGCGCGATTCTCTCTGACAACCCCCATTTATTATGTGAATGCACAGCCACACCTCGGCCACGCATACACCACCATCGTTGCCGACGCCCTTGCCCGTTGGCACAGGCTTTCTGGTGACGACGTGCACCTCCTGACCGGCACCGATGAGCACGGCCTCAAAATTCAGCAGGCAGCCGATGCCAAGGGAGTGACACCTCAGGAATTTGCCGACTCCATTGCGCCTCTCTTTGCACAGGCCTGGGACAAACTCAATATTCAATACGACGACTTCATTCGCACTACTGAAGACCGCCACAAGCGTGGTGTGGCCAAGCTTTTGCAAGCCTGCTACGACGCTGGCGATATTGAACTCGACACTTATTCAGGTTTGTATTGCGTTGCCTGCGAGGCGTACTTCACTGAAGAAGAAATTGATAATGGCAACTGCCCCATTCATAAACGTCCCGTTGAGCACGTAGAAGAAGAAAACTATTTCTTCCGTCTGTCACGTTTCGAAGATCGTCTCTTGAAGTGGTACGCAGACCACCCCAACTCCATTTCGCCACATTTCAGAATGAACGAAGTCACGAGCTTCATCAAACAAGGCCTACGCGATTTTTCTGTCAGTCGCAACAGTTTGAAATGGGGCATTCCCCTTCCATGGGACAACAGCCACGTTGCTTACGTGTGGTTCGATGCACTGGCGAACTACATCACTGCTGTTGGTTACGGAACCGATGATGCGGCATTTGAAAAGAACTGGCCCGTATCGGCCCACCTCATTGGCAAAGACATCATTCGCTTCCACTGCGTGTATTGGCCAGCAATGCTCATGTCGGCAGGCATTGAGCCACCAGAACACTGGGCTGTTGGTGGCTGGTTACTCGTAGGTGGCGAGAAAATGAGCAAGACCGCCGGCAACGTGGTGAACCCGCTCGATCTCATCGATGAATTCGGTGTCGATGGCTTTCGTTACTACGTTTTGTCCGACACTCAATACGGCAACGATGGCGACTTCACCTATGAAGGTCTTGTTGCTCGTTACAACAACGACCTTGCCAACAACCTCGGCAACTTGTGCTCACGAGTCACCACCGTGGTGCAGAAGAAGTGCGACGGTGTCAGCGCTGCTCCACGAGCAGATAGCCCGCTACGCGAACATGCAGAAAACGCAGTGCGCGACACCATTGAAGGATGGAATTCATTCCAACCCGGAAAAGCACTCGATGCAACGTGGTCGCTTATTCGCGCAACAAATGCTTTTCTCGAGAACCATGAACCGTGGAAGGCAGAGCCAAGTGCGGAACTCAATGCCATCATGGGCGACGCCTTAGAAGCACTCCGCATCGTTGCCGTTTTGTGTGTTCCTGCTATTCCCACCACC
>CAIOHI010000230.1 GCA_903858075.1 uncultured Actinomycetes bacterium | reverse complement strand
TGATGCCCTTGATCTTGTCTCCAAGTTTCACCATCGTTGGCGTATCGATGCAAGCACCGGTAAGCACGATTGGGAAACTTGCAGGAGTCCAGCCCAACTTGATGAGAGCGTTCACCATTGTCCAGCATTCTGAACCCTGGTTAGAGTAAATCATCACGTCTGGCTTGAATGCCATGATCTTTGTTGCTTCTGGGCTCACGTCTGCTGCACCTGTAAGAATTGGGTACTGCTCGTAGGTGAGCGTTGGCATAGAGCCCAACTTCTTCGATGTTGAAACAATTTTTGTTCCAGACAAAGTTTTTCCTGCAAGTGTGTCGAGTGGCTTTGCCTCAAGGTCGTTGAAGCAGAAGATACCAGGAGCAGATTTTGCCCAGGGCACTGCTACACGAGACTTCTTCAACACTTGTGTTGCGTACCAAACGATTCCAAGGTGAACACCCAAGCAACCGCCGCCGCCACCAATGGCGTATGCGCCAGGGGTAGAGAAGTCAGTTGGGAAGATAGGTGTACCGATGATGATTGGAGTCTTTGTCTTGGTGAAGATCGCAATGTGATCTGAGCCGAAGGCCAAAGATGCGAACACCAAGAGTGGCTTCTTAGCTGCAAGTGTGTTTGCACAACCAGGAAGTTCCGCAGGAACTAATGCGTTGTACTTACATACTTCAAGCTTGATTGGAACGCCGGCCTTGCCAGTTGCAGGGTCGCCACCAATGCCGCCAAGTTCCTTGTTGATGTAGTCGACTGCAGCCTGTGCTGAAATGCGATACTCAGGGAAGTTGATAACTGGACCTTCTGGGTTCAAAAAGCCAATTTTGATTGCTTTGCCAGATGCCTTCATTGGGTTGCTATTTCCGCATGCAATTGCACGTGCAAGAAGAGCAGCACCGGCACCATCTTTTTTGTCAAGTGCTGGGTTCAGTGGTGTTGCACACTTAGCCGCAGCCTTCACTGCTCCGTTGCCAGCCTTCGCTGACACGGATGTTGTTCCGAATGCAAGTGCTGCTGAAACAGCAAGTGCAATGGGAACCAACAATTTCCTTGTTTGGTTCTTCAATATTCCCCCTATAGGTTGAGCCGATTGGCCCGATTGATGTGACAACCGGCATGCCGGTGAGACAACTATAACCATTGTCACATCGAAAAGTAAACGCAGAACGTCAACTGCTGACATCGAAATGAAATGTCGTTGCACCGGGTTGTGAAACGTAAAAACTACCCACGGGTACAGGGGTCTTTTCAGCACAAAGCCCCCTCAAAAGCACGCTTTTGAGGGGGTTTTGTTTGTGGACTACAAGTAGCTCAGGTTGTGAGAAATATTAAGAGGCGGCTCCAACCATTGCTGTTCCCGTGACCATCAGTTCATCGCCGCGCTTCAGCCACACATTGCAGGTGCTCACGCCGTCTGTGGTGCTCAATACTTCGCCACCAGCTACCAGTACATCGTCGTCAAATACGGGGCGATGAAAGGCGACGGTAAGGCGTCGCACAGAGCCTGGGCTTGCAAATGAATGAATGGAGTTCACGATGTAACTCAAGTTGAGTGGACCTTGGTTGATGACTCGACCTTTCAAGCCCATTTCTGTAGTTGCTTCGCGATCCCAGTGCACGCGATATGGGTCGCGCAAAATTGCTGCCATTGTTTTCATGCGTTGTGCGCTCACGCCGTCAACATGAAATTCAGGAAACGTTGCGAGTGGTTTTGTAGTTGCTTCATCTGCGGTTTTTGCTTGCAGGGCTTGCTTATATCCACCACGACGGAAACGCCATGAGTTGGTAATGCGTGCTGCAAGTGTGTTGCCGTCGCGCAGTTCAATTTGAAATTTCATTGCGTCGTAGCCAACACCATTTTCATCAACATGATTTTCCCAATGAATAATTGAGCCTTGCACGTCGTACTCAATATCGATACGTAAGTTACTGAAGTACTCCCAGTCGTATCCGTCGAGACCTACTGAACCTGGTCCTTCTGCGCCGCATACTTCAAACAGTTTTGCGATGTTTACGCCTGAGCCCAAGATGGGCACATGAAAGAGCGCAACAGGGTGCACGAGCTTGTCGGGGAGCTGCGCCGATGTGGTGCAATCGGTGAGTAAGAAGTTTTCCCAATGGGCAATGGTGTATTTGCCGCCGGGGAACTTAAACCCTTTGGGGTTGGCAAGTGCTCCTGATGGTGTGGCTGAATCGTTCAATTCTTTTCCTCCTCTTGTGATGTGTCAAAGTTTGCCATGTCTCAAAACCTTTCCCGTACTCAGACCCCACTCGACCCTGCAGATGCCAATGTGATGGATCTCTTTCGTCTCGACGGCACTGTTGCCGTAGTAACAGGCGCTGGCCGAGGAATTGGCCGTGGTATTGCACTTGGTTTGGCAGACGCCGGTGCTGACGTCATCATTACTGCACGCCGTGAAAACGAACTCGACGAAGTAGCTGCACAAATTGCCAAGCGTGGACGCAAAGCAATCAAGGTGGTTGCCGACATCACAGCCGCAGAAACCATTCCTACTCTTGTTGATACAGCAATGAGCACCTTTGGTCGCATTGATACATGGGTAAGTAACGCTGGTACGTCAGATCATCCAGGCAACTTCTCGTTCGATGAATTTCCTGAATGGCACTGGGACAACCAGCATGCTCTGAACTTGCGCCCACACTTTGTTGCTTCACGTGCGTGTTCAGCAATTATGAAGCCAGGCTCATGCCTTATTGGTATCTCTTCCATCGCTGCTTTGAAAGCTGCTGTGAACTTCAGTGCATACGGTTCAGCAAAAGCTGGTATGAACGCATTGTCGGTCACCATGGCAACTGAACTCGGACCAAAGGGAATTCGTTCCAACATCGTGTCTCCTGGAAACGTGCCAACTGAGTCGACTTTCAAAATTGGTGGAATTACCGAGGAAATGTTGCCTGCCATTGCGGCACGCGTTCCGATTGGTCGCTTGGGTACACCAACCGACTGCGCTGCAGCCGTGGTTTGGCTTGCATCACCTGCGGGTTCGTGGGTAACTGGTCAGAACATCGTGGTATCGGGCGGGCAATAAAGCCCATTTCCACTGCAATTATTTTGCGGTGAAAGTTACTGGTAGGTGCCAGCACGTATGAAGTTCGCCATAGCCGCGTGACTTCAATTTTGGCCCTGCGCCTTTCGCGAGTTGCAAGTTGTTTGTTGCATCAAGAAGTGCATGCGACGCGATGGTTGCTACATCGCGCGTGATGGCATAAAGCGAACGCGGCCTACCCACCGGAAGTGCAGGGAACTTTGAAGGGGTACCAAGCGCGGGGGTGATACCTGCGGGCAAACCGTCGGCGCGGTATTGGCCGCGTGGCTCACGTTGCACAAGGTCTTTACGCCCAACAATGAATTGGTCGGCATCGGCGAAAATTTTTTCGTCACGGTTCGCGCCAGCAGCAGAGCAGATGACTAAAGCACCTTCCGGTATGAGCAAACCAAAACGTTCTACTTCACGCTTTGCGAATCGCTCGCCGCTTAACACCGGAGTGGAATGACGCAAAGTTTCGAGGTATGCATATTTCACTAAACGCCTGGTGTTATTCACCATGTTGAGTTGGTCGGGGTGAGTAAGCAATAAAAACCACATGTTGGCAAGTGCGCCATGAAGTGTTTCGTGATCGCCTTCGAGCAGTGTGGCAACAACATCGTGAGCGTCAATGGCGGGGCCATCTATTTCTAACGTGGCAAGTGCAGACAACACATCGTCTTGTGGGTCGGCACGGCGTGCGGCAAGTAAAGGTGTGAAGTAGCTAACGAGTTGCAGCATTGCTTGTTTGCCGGCCTCTTGGTTGGCAACGTTCCACCTAGAACCACGTTGCATGCGCAAATAACGCTCAACAAACACAGGCAGGTCGGCATCGGGAATGCCCCACGTGCGACCCAATAGTTGCAAAGGAAAGAGCGCGGCAAATTCGGTAGCAAGGTCGGCGGTTCCGCGCGTTGCGAACGCTTCAACTATTTCACGCGCAACAACAGGTGCATGTTTGTCGATACCAGCAGCTTGCGCAGTGAGGAAGGGAACATTGTTGCGTAGGTCGCGACCGAAAGTAGCAAGACCATAAAACCAACGCTTTGAACGAGTTGCAAAGTTTGCAGAATCTACAAGTACAGAAGTGACGTCGTTGTAGTGCGTAATCCAAAATGCATTGCCCTGCCAGTCGCGAAACGATGGCCCGTAGTTGCGGAGGTTCGCAAGAAGCGTGTACGGGTCGTCGAGGTAATCTTGCGTGCGCAATTGCCCGGGTTTTACCGGTGGCGGCGAGCCAACACGTTCGCGTTGGTAGACCTCGTAACTGCGATAGCCGGCTTCGTCGTCGCCTGACTGTGACTCATGTTCAATGGTGGGGGTTCCGTAGTCCGCAGACATTTTTACACTGCCTCAAATTCGAGCCACAGCTCGCTAATGGCGCCGAGGCCAATAGGGGCAAGGGAAACCCCGTCAATATCTTTTGCCATGCGGTCGGTAGCAATGCGCACATTCTTGATGCGCTTCGACATGATGCTCGAGCCAATGCTTCCTTCTTGATGTGAGATCCATGCCCCTGGGCAGAGGTGTGGCCCCACGCCAAATGCCATGTGGTTGGTGCGGCCGTCTTTGCTGTAGCCCGAACGCAGAATTTTTTCGCTGTAGAGGTCGTTGCGCAAAATATCGAACTTCTCGGGGTCAGAAAAAATGCGCTCGTCATGGTTTGCTGAAAAGTCAACCATATGCATCAGTGAACCTGTAGGAACTTTGACGCCCTGTAACTCAACATCAAATGTGTTTTGCCGCGGCTGGCCACCAATAGATGACGAGTGCCGCAGAGTTTCGTGAAACGCAGCATCCCACAACGGGTCGTTGTTCAGCACTGCTTCCATTTGGTCGGGGTGTTGCAACAACAGGTACCACATGTTCAAAATGGCACCACGTGTGGTTTCGCCTCCACCGCCAACAATGAGTGCAATGTTCGAAGTAATTTCCTCGGTGGAAAGTACGTCGCCATCGACAATGGTTTTACACAGTTCAGAAATGATGTCGGGTGCAACTTCGTTGCCTTCATCGTCGAGCAAGAAGTTTGGCTTCAAACGGCGCTCTTCAACAATGCTCTCTACAAAATCTTCAAGGTCTTGGCGTGCCATCAGGCCTTTTTGCTCGTAGTCGCGGCCGCCAATGCCGCCCATCATGTACTTGTACCAGTAATAAAACTTGTCGCGGGCTTCATCGGGGAATCCGAGCACCTGGCATACCACGCGAATAGGAAACTCATTAGCAAATGCTTTGCCAAGCTCCATGGTGTACTTGCCGGTTGCCGGGTCGTATTCGGTCATTCCCGACTCTGGGTTAAACCATTCATCAATCATTTCGTTGGCGAGCTTGCAAATAGCGCCAATACGTTTAGTGAGAGCAGCACCAACTAAGTGGCGGCCATAGAGGTTGCGGCGGCGACTGTGTTCAATGCCGCTGAGTTCAAGTTGAGTATTGCCAAGCACGTGGTTTGAACTGCCCTTGGGAATGGTGTTGTAACCAAGGCCATCGAAATAGCAAGCAGCAATGTCGTTGTAGCGCGTGACGAAATAGCAGTTGTGTAATTTGTCGTGATACACGGGGTAGTGGTCGCGCAAGATGCGGTAGTACGGGTACGGGTTCCGTTGAAATTCGCGCGAGTCAAAAATGCGCGGGTCAAAAAGCGGAACGCCTTGCGCATCGCGACCCATGTCGTATGCGGTTCCGAGTGGCATGAGTGGGAACTCAAAGGTCTGAGTAGACGCAGTTTGGGCATCAACCTCGTATGTGGTGGCAATTGTTTTCTGGAGTTCTTCTATAAGTGACATGGAGAGTCCTTTAGTTTCGTGAACACATGGCCAAACCTCTTGGCGTATTGGAACTATACGTCGGCTGAACAATGCTTCTTCTAGGCGGACTATGGTCGGGCTTATGGACGCATCATTAAAAGGACGCCGGGCACTTGTGACCGGGGCAGCAGACGGACTCGGGAAAGCTTTTGCATTGGCCTTGGCGCAGGCGGGAGCCGATGTGGCGATATGCGATATCAGTAGTTCGGTCAGTGCCGTTGCCGACGAATTGAAAACTATTGGCGTGAAGTCGTACAGCGCTGTGGCTGACGTTGCTAATGAAAAGCAAATTAAAAAGTTTGTAGACGATGCAGCAATTGCGTTGGGTGGCCTCGACTTGGTCATCAGCAATGCGGGTGTTGTGCGCATAACGGCACCAACAAAAGATTCATGGGAGAAAACAGTTGACGACTTCGATGCAGTCATTGGCGTGAACTATCGCGGCGTGTATCTCACTGGACGCGCGGCAATTCCACACCTCATCAAACAAGGTGGCGACCTCATCAACATCACCACCGACCACATTCATAACTGTGGGTATCCAGTCATCACCCACGACCATACTGACGATTGCAAATGGAAAGATCTGCAACGCTCACCTGTTGGTGGCAATGGGTTCGATGTCTACGACTCATCAAAGTGGGCAATTAAAGGTCTCACCAATACATGGGCGCGCGGTCTTGCCGAACACGGTGTGCGCGTGAACTCGTTTGGTATGGGTGCTACTGCTACCCCGATGTATTTAGGTTTTGTTGGCGACAAGCCAACTCCTGCCGGAACAATGATGCCTGGCGACGTAGCTGCAGTTGTTGTGGAACTCATTAATGAAGGTCCACAGGGGCGCACCGGTGACTGCATCCAAGTGTGGGCTGGTCACCCCACCTTTTTGCGGCCTGTTGGTCTTGAAGGGCTCCTCACTGCGCGTGACCTCGGTAGGTAGTGGTGTCGCAGAAAACATTTCCACACGAAAACTTGGAGCTCATCAAGAATGCAGCAACGAAGCTCAGCCCGTGGGCGCACCTTGCAACGGTAGGTAAAGACAACAGGCCTGATGTGGTGCCTGTGCACCCGTGCTGGGAAGGCGATGTGCTGTGGGTGCTCGTTGGCAACACGTCGGTGAAGTCAAAAAATATTGCCCATAACAATCATGTGGCGTTTCATTGGCAGGTAACGGAAAGCGGTGACGGTGTAGAGGTGTGGGGAACCGCCACTTTGCACTCCGACGTGGAAACGAAAAAGCGTTTGTGGAATGGCGTATTCGACTATGACCTCAATGCATTTGCGCCAGGAGGGCCAGAGAATTCGCCCGACACAGGGTTCATGCGCATTGAGCCATACCGGGCTGTTTACTTGCCGCAATACGGAATGGGCGGCCGCACAGAATGGCGCAAGGCATGACAAAAAGACTTTCTCAACTCAACCGATCTGTTGCAGGTAAGGCGGTCATCGTTACTGGGGCAGCAAGCGGCATGGGTCGGGCGACTGCACATCTTTTTGCCGACGAAGGTGCGCGTGTGGTTGTAGCCGACTTAGGCGAAGACCGCGTAGCAAAAGTAGTTGCAGAAATTCTTGCCGTGCACGGAAGTGAAAATGTCGTTGGCGTGGTGGCCGACGTTACCTCTGATGCTGATCGCCGCCGCGTAGTTGACACATGCCTATCTCAATTCGGCGTAATAGATGTTTTGGTCAACAATGCCGGTATCAGCGTGGGCTCTTCAGTCTTTGCTGATGACGACGAATTTTCGTTGGCATGGGACAACACGCTTGCGGTCAATGTGAGTGCGCAAGCACATTTTATTCGGCTTGTGGTTCCGCATATGCGTAGTGCAGAAATTGCCGGACGCATCATCAATATCGCTTCCACTGAGGCAATAGTGGCAACACCGGGCTTGGCCGCATATACGGCTGCAAAACACGGCGTGGTGGGTCTCACCAAAAGTATGGCAACTCAACTGGGGCGCTATGGAATAACGGTGAATGCAGTGTGCCCTGGCCCTATTAACACAAACATGACGGCAGACATACCGAGTGATGCGAAGGCAAAATACGCACACCGCAAGGTGCCATTGAAGCGCTACGGAGAACCAGAAGAAGTTGCACACATGACTCTGAATTTGGCAATGCCTGCTTCGTCATTTGTGAATGGCGCAGTTGTGGTTGTTGACGGTGGCATGACCATTCAGCATTAACAATGAAAAAAGCTACGCCGTATTTATTGTCTTTCTTGCTTGTTGTTGCTGTGCTGTTGTCGTCGGTGGCGGTATGGGCAAACAAGCAAGTAACAAATACCGACTACTTCGTAAAAACCGTCACCCCGCTAGCGGATGACCCAGCAGTGCAAGCAGAAGTGTCTGATCGAATGACACGGGCCATAGTTGCTGCGGTAGATATAGATGGACGTCTTGGCGCGTATTTGCCAGGGCAACTTGACTTTTTAGCGGAAAAAACGAACGATGCATTTCGGAAGTTAGCGCTCAGTCAAATAGAGAAATTGGTCGACAGTGATGCGTTTCGAAAACTCTGGAGTGGCGCAGCCCGGCTAGGGCACGTTGCCATCAAGCAAGTTCTCACAGGTGACGGTGTGGCAAATACCGTTGTTGCCGGAGTGTTGAGTTTGCAGTCGTTCATTCAGGTCATCATTGATGCTCTCGTTGCGCGTGGCGCGACTTTTCTCGAGAAGGTTTCATTCATTGGAAGTGACTATTCCATTGAGATCATTCACCCTGAAACACTTCACAGCATTCGTGGATGGGTAGATGTTTTACAAAAAAGTGCAACGCTGTTACCTCTGTTTGCTTTGCTCTTATCGGCACTCATTGTTTATATGAGTCGCAATAAATGGCGAGGCGCAAAGTTGGTATCGGTAGCATGGTTGCTGGGTGCGGCGTCGCTAGTCGGGCTAGTAAAAATATGCGAAAATATCTATAGCAATGCTCTTGAACCAGGAAACGAAACGCCGATGCATGTTTATCGTGCGCTGACCGACGGACTAAATCAAGCAGGCGTGCAGCTGTTTTTTGTCGCATTGTTTGTACAGGTTGTTCTTGAAGTGAGTCATAGGGTGAAAAGGAAACAATATGAATCAGTCAGATAAAGAAGATCAGAAATCCAATATCAGTTTTCAGCAGGTGAGTTGGGGCCTCTTAGCAATTGTTGCTGTGCTCTTTGTTGTGCTCAACAGTGATAAGGCTGAAATGAACCTCATCTTTGTTCAGCCAAATTTGCCACTCTTTGTTCTCGTTATTGCGTCGATGCTCATTGGCTTCTTGCTGGCAAAGCTCACCGGGCGTCGTAAAAAAGACGACTAAAGGTTTAATGCCCGTGGCCACCTGAGCGGCTGGCTCCTGCCAACAGGCTTGAGCCCAATATGCCGAGCGGCAGTGTTCCCCAGTAGGAAACGTGGGTACCGATATTGCCGAGGAAGAGCATAAGTAGCCACGTTGTAGGAAAAGTAGCTACGAGAAAAACGACGGTAAACGCCAAAAATTTCTTGATCATTTTTGTACTTTAGCCAAGGTTTCTGCGCCTCTTGGACCACTTGACTCATGGGTTACCCTGTGCCTATGGAGCAATCACTGCCAGACCCCAATGTTGCCTTCGGCGATCATCGTTGCCCGGGCCCCAGCTACCGCGACCTCGTGTTGCGAGACGAAACAGGTGTTCCGGCGCCGGTGTTGGAAAGCGAATACCGCTATCGCGGCAGTGAACCAATTGGATTTCATCGCTACACCTCTAAAGAATTTGCTGAATTGGAATTTGAAAAAGTTTTCATGCGGACATGGCAATGGGCCTGCCGTGAAGAGCACATTCCGAACGAAGGCGACTACCACGTATACGACGTTGGACAACGGTCCATCATTCTCGTGCGTGACCCTCAAGGAAAAATTCGCGCATTCAATAACTTTTGCTTGCATCGCGGAACACAACTGAAGCCGCCGGGCGACCAAGGCAATGCAAACAGGTTCACGTGCCCCTACCACGGGTGGGCGTGGTCTACCTCGGGAAAAATTGCATCGCTACCTTGTCGATGGGACTTCCCACACTTGTCTGATGACGACCTAGAGCTGCCAGAAATTTTGGTCGATACTTGGGGCGGATTCGTGTTCGTCAATTTCGACCCCACTGCTCAACCGCTGCATGAATACCTTGGTGTCGTACCAAACCATTTTCAAGGTGCATGGGATCTCTCGAAGCGTTACGTGGAACTGCATATTAAAAAGCGCTTGCCGTGCAACTGGAAAGCAGCGATGTGCGCGTTCTTAGAGGCATACCACGTGTACAAAACACACCCACAAGGTTTGCGCGCAACAGGCGATGCCAATGCGCAATACGACGTATTTGGCGAGCATGTTTCTCGCTTTATGCACACATCTGGCACACAAAGCCCTCACGTAGCGGCGGCGCAAACGGAGCAAGAAATTTTAGACTTCCTTCTTGGTCGTCGCTTCGCGGGCCTAGAGGGGCGTCCAATTGTTCCGGAAGGTAAAACCGCGCGCGATGTGTATTACAAGATTTCTAACGAGCAATTAGCAAATAAATACGGAAGTGATTACTCGGAATTCAAAGTTGCAGACTCTATTGACTCCATCGAATATTTTGTATTCCCTAATGGGTTCTTTTTCCCGGGTGCTCGTATTTGTATTAACTACCGCTTTCTTCCCAACCCAGATAACCCAGACGAGTGCACCTTCGATTTGCTCTTCCTGCGTTTGCCGGCCGTTGGGCAACCTGCACCTGCGCCTGCCAAACCATATTTCCTCGATATCAACGATAGTTATACAACTGCCCCTGGAATGGACCCTGGTCTTGGTGGAGTATTCGACCAAGACACCGACAACATGATTTCGCAAACACGCGGTTTCAAAGGGAGTATGCGCACGGCAGAAACGCTTGGGAATTACCAAGAAATTCGTGCTCGTCACTTGCATCAAACCATCGACGAGTACATGGCGCGGCCTTAACGCAGATGACCGTGTTCCCTCGTTGGACACATATTGCTCTACCGGTACAAGACCTTGAGCGTTCGCTTGCGTGGTATCAGCGATACACCCCACTGCGACTTTTAGACGAACGACATGAAGATGGCGCAGATGTTGCATGGTTGTCGCACCCCGAGGCAGCGGAGCATCCGTTTGTTTTGGTGTTAGCCAGCTTGCCTGATCATCAAAAAGCGGCGCAACCGCAACTCGGCCCATTTGGTCACCTAGGAATTCAGTTAGCTTCGCAAGCCGAAGTAGACCTTGTTGCTCATCGGGCTCGACTAGAAGGCTGTTTGGCGTGGGAAGCCGGAGATAACCCTGTACCCGTGGGCTATCTGTGCGCGGTGAGTGACCCCGATGGCAATGTGATTGAGTTCAGTTTTGGGCAAGTCGTGTACGAAGTTGCACATGCCAAATGGGGAACCGGCTCTATTTCGTAGAGCGTTACCCATTGTTGGTAGAGATCCTTTACTCTTTTCTTACCTACCTGCGACATCATGGCGCAGGTACAACGTAAAGGCCAGACAAATGACCCTCACCCCCCCGAACCCTCAAGATTCCCCCAGTGAAGAACCGCGTTCGCGCACATGGCGCGATATTCCGCCTGCGCCACCGCTGGGCTCGCCGTTGCCACCACCAACGCACCTCGGTGGCGCAAGTGCGTATGAGCCTGTAGCGCCTCAAAAGTCGCGCAAAAAGTTGGTCAGTGCTATCGCAGGTGCGGTACTCATCGTTGCTGCCGTCGCTGTTCTTGCAGTACAAGGGGGAAATGATTCCACCGATGCAGAAAAAGCAATTACGACAACTAGCGAGACGAATACAAGTGCTTCAACTGTGCCTGGCTCGACAGTCGCACCAGGAAATACTTCGCCATCAGTGGGCGCTGCGGGTTCACCGCAAGCAATCGCGCAAGCAGTTGGCCCAGCAGTTGTGCAAATTGATGACAATGGAAGCATTGGAAGTGGGGTCATCTACAACAAGAGCGGCCTTGTATTGACAGCGCATCACGTGGTGGCAAATTCTTCAACGGTCACTGTGGTTTTTGCCGATGGAACAAAAGTTGAAGGGCGAGTAGTGGGGCGTCAGCCCGCACGCGACCTCGCCGTTGTGGCAGTAACTTCTGAGAAGGAATTAACTGCAGCACAATTGGCAGACACTTCAAACTTGGCCATTGGTCAACCAGTGGTTGCGCTTGGTAGCCCATTTGGATACCAGGCATCGGTTACTTCCGGCATTATCAGTGGTCTCAACCGCCAGCTGAAACTCACGAATCTCACACTTACTGGCCTGATTCAAACTGATGCTGCTATTAATCCTGGCAACTCGGGTGGCCCGCTCATTGATGCATCAAACAAGGTCATAGGAATTAACACTGCAATTGCCACCGCGTCTGGTGGAAGTAACGGTGTTGGTTTTGCTGTGCCAGTAAATGATGCAAAAGAGTTGCAGGAAAAAGTTGAAGCAGCAGGCGGGGCAAAGGCCCCCACAATTGAGGCCCCAGAACTCAGTTCATCAGATATACCTGGCTTCGATTTCCAAATGCCCGACTCGCTCAATGATTTATTCGGTGATTTGTTTAAACAATTTAATGATCCGGGAACCGATGGGGGAACGGGAAACAATGGCAGTGCACCTCAGAAAAACACAGGTTTTTTAGAGGTCAATCCAATGCCATCTGGCTGGTCGCAAGTGGGTGATTCTTCATTTTTGAATAACACTCCAACTGGTGAGGAAGGTGTGCATAGCATCACGCTCATTGGCCCCAGCGGACAAGTCAATGTTTCCGGCACAAAGGGTTCACGTAGCTCTCAAGTTGCCGAGCAGTACAAAGGAAATGGAATTGTGCGCAAAATTGGCAAAGACATCACAGTTGTTGTTGAAGGTTTTGGCGATGTGTCAAGCAAAGACTTAAAGACCATTGCCGATGCCGTGAAAGAAAAGAAGTAGCCACATGAGCGAACAACTCAATGTATTAAAAAATGAATTAGCACACCATGTAGTAGGTCAAGAGCGAGTCATTGAGCGGCTCATTGTGTCGTTGCTTGCTAATGGACACTGCCTCTTAGAAGGTGTTCCGGGTGTCGGAAAAACCATGATGACGTCGACACTTGCGCAAATGGTTGGCGGAACCTTTTCGCGCATTCAGTTCACGCCAGACCTTCTACCTTCTGACATTGTTGGAACACGTATTTATCGTGCATCTAAAGAGTCGTTCGATATTGAGCTTGGCCCTATATTCGCCAACTTTGTTTTGGCTGATGAAATTAACCGTGCACCGGCAAAAGTACAGTCGGCATTGTTGGAAGTTATGGCTGAGCGCCAAGTCACCATTGGCGGAGTGAGTACAAAACTTGCATTGCCGTTCATGGTTCTTGCGACACAGAACCCCATTGAGCAAGAAGGTGTGTACTTGCTTCCTGAAGCACAGCGCGACCGCTTCCTCATGCGTGTTCCTGTTGATTACCCAACACTTGCAGAAGAGCATGAAATTGCTCGTCGCAGTTCCACGCCATCTCGCACTCCACAACAGGTGCTGTCGCTTGATGAGCTTGTTGCATTACAACTGCAGGCCAACGCGTTGCCAGTGCCCGATGCGGTACAAGATTATGCGGTGCGTTTGGTCATGGCCACGCGTAACCCACGCGAATTCGGGTTCGACTCGCTCGATGGCTGGTTATCTTTTGGTGCAAGCCCGCGTGCCACTATTGGCCTTTTGGCAGCCGGCCGTGGCTTGGCGCTGATGCGTAAACACAGCGTGGTGCAGGTGCAAGACATTTACGACATTGCCTATGACGTACTGAACCACAGGCTTGTTTTGTCGTGGGATGCAGTGACTCGTGGAGCATCGGTAGATGAATTCATCGTTGCGCTGCTCGAGCGAGTGCTCGCACCTGTGGGTTGGTGACATGGCGCTTTCTGCTCCACCACGCTTACCACCTTCACTTCTTCCTGTCAGTAGAAGAATCTCGGGGCTTTTGCATGGTGACTATTCGGGTCTCTTGCACCGCGCAGGTTCAGAAATTGGCGACACGCGCAGGTATATGGAGGGCGATGATGTTCGTCGCATCGATTGGCCGGCAACTGCTCGTACCAATGAAACACAGGTGCACGACACTATTGCCGACCATGAGTTAGAAGCGTGGCTAGTGGTAGATACTTCAGCCAGCATGAAGTTTGGAACAGGAAAAATAACAAAAGCACAGATGGCTAGTGATGTAGCGGGTGCCTTTGGTTATCTCATTTCACACACCGGCAATCGTTTGGGTTGCATTACTACTGCGCGCTCTGGCGAATCACTCATGCCGCGAAGCGGTACGCATCAACTTGCCCAAGTGCTGGGAAGACTGGCAAAGAACAATGATGATGCTGGAACCTTGGCGCAAGCACTAGAAAAATGTTTGTCAGCAAGTACGCGCCGTGGTCTTGTAGTTGTGGTCTCCGACTTCTTTGACGAATCGCTTTGGCAAAATGCGATGTCACAACTTGCACAAAAACATGATGTCATTGCAGTGGCAGTTTCTGACCGACGAGAACATGAGTTTCTTGATGTTGGAGTCGTGGAGTTTCGCGACTCAGAGTCGGGAAAAACAGTTCGCATTGACACCTCGCAAAAGGAGTGGCGAAATAATTTTGCAACCTCTGCAAGTCAGCGACATCAAAAAATTGCAAACGATATTCGCTTGGCACGTGCCGATGGCCTCTCCATTTGTGCCGATGAAGATTGGGTGGCGCAGCTTGCAACTTTCTTACGTACGCGGAAGCGACGCTTAGCAATGGGGCATCGTCGATGATTGCGCTATACCTTCTTGAGCCATGGCGACTTTTGTTGCTCGTCATTCCTGCCTTACTTCTTGCGCTCATCTTGTTATCTGGAAAAAAGAGAGCAGAATCTGCAGTTTCATTCAGCACGCTCGGCATGTTGGAGGGTTTGGTAGAAAAGCCACGTAGGTGGAAGAGCGCTACGCCAGCAGTACTTGTGGTGGTAGCTCTGCTCTTTGGTGTTTTTGGGTTTGCCCGCCCTGCAACCAATGGAACTGATGCGGGCAGCAAGGCAGTAGTGGTACTAGTCATCGACGTGTCGTTGTCAATGAGTGCTGTTGACGTAGAGCCATCACGAATTGAAGTTGCAAAGGATGCGGCACTGCGGTTTGTGGCAAAAGCACCAAGCAACACTCTTATTGGCGTTGTGGCTTTTGATAGCAATGCGCGGCAAATTATTGCTGCGACTGACAACAAGGCAGCTATTTCTCGGGTAATTACTGCCCTTCAACCCGGAACGGGAACGGCGATTGGTGAAGCAATTTATGCAGCTCTCGACACCATTTCGTCGGCCGTCGACCCAAGTGGCGATACGAAAAACGCCGGCACCATTATTTTGCTGTCAGATGGAACCACAACAACGGGGCGCCCCGACACAGAAGCAGCCGCAGAGGCCCAATCACTCGGTGTCAAAATCAACACCATCGCATTTGGTACACAAGATGGAACAGTGACAACTCCAGATGGTCAGGTGGTACCTGTACCGCCCGACGAGCAAGCACTCAGCAATATTGCTGATATTGCTCGTGGTAAGTCATTTACTGCAGCGACCGCTAAAGACCTACAGGCAATTTACGATTCGCTCAGCGAAGCCGTTGTGCGTAAAACAAATGTTCACGAACACGGCGATATTTTGACAATGCTGAGCTTGCTCGCGATGTTCGCTGCTTCTGTTTTGTCATTGCGATGGTTCCGCCGCATTATTTGAGCACTAATCTTCAACGATGAGCATCGCTGATTTCCTCAACAGTGTCGATATAGCTCATTTCAATTCACCAGAAGAATTTTGGGAACGGCTTCACGGGCTACCCAACAAAAATACTGCAGTTATTGCGAAAACTATTTTTGAAGAGCGCCAGTCTGGTCGGGTGAACCCGGTGCACTCGGCATTCTTTTTTGAATCGCTGGAAAATAGCCAGTTCTTCCACAACGTGGTTTCACCGTATCTCGACGCTCTATTGCACGAACTTGATGCAAATCAACTTCCACCAGGCGACATTTTGGAATTGGGAAGTGGTGCTGGCGTTGTCGCATGCTTTCTAGCGCAGAAGTACCCAGAAAAAAAAGTTGTAGGAATCGACCTCCTTCCCGACGTAGTGGCAACGGCACAAAAACTCGCACAGCTGCTGGGGCTTTCCAATGTTGAATTCCATCAGCAAGAAATTGCAGGTCTCCGGTTAGGGAAAACATTTGGCTGCGTTCTTTCGGTGGCTCTACGTGAAGAGATGTCGTCCGGACGGCAGGGTTCATTTGGTTATTTTTCTGCAATTGCCGAACTTCCGCATGCGCTCACCGCAACATCATCGCCATTGTCGCAGTGTGTTAGCCAGCACCTTGCTACCGATGGTTTGTACGTATCGCTAGAGCGATGCCACGACGTTGCCTCTATTGCCTCGTGGGTAGGCGAAATGCAATCGGAAGGAATATCTCCCTCGCTCGAACACAGCAAGATGCTCATCTTTACTGGCGTACTTACTGGGGCTGAGAAGATGCCTCTTTTGTTGTCTTCTCGTACCGAAGTGCGTATTGATGCAGAGTTGTTACTGCAGTGGCGTATGAGCGGTGGTAACGAAATGCAAAGCGATGAACTTGCCGTGGAATCTCGCATCTATTCCCAACGGGCTTGGCGAGTGGTGAAGGCAACAGAAT
>CAIOHI010000229.1 GCA_903858075.1 uncultured Actinomycetes bacterium | reverse complement strand
TCATGTGACGGAACTCGCCGTGAATAGGGATGAACCACTCGGGCTGAGTGACATTCATGTACGTCTTCAAATCATCGGCTTGTGCGTGCCCTGTTGCGTGCACGTCGACGATGCCAGAGTGAACTACTTCTGCCCCAGAACGTAGCAAGCCATCAATAACCCGTCCTACATGCATTTCATTTCCCGGAATGGGGTGACTCGACAAAATGACGACGTCGTCTTCGCCCACTTTGATCCACTTGTTCTCACCGCGTGCCAATAGCGACAAAGCCGCCATTGGTTCGCCTTGTGAACCAGTTGAAATAATGCAGACCTTTTCTGGCGCATAGTCATTGATCTTCACAATGTCAATAAGGGCTTTATCGGGAATGTTCAACAAGCCCAAATCGCGTGCCATGCGCACATTGTTTTGCATTGAACGACCCATGGTTGCCACCACTCGCCCGCTGGCAATAGCTGCTTCTGCAATTTGTTGAACACGATGAATATGGCTGGCGAAACTTGCAGTGATAATGCGCTTGGTACGGTTCTCGGCGAACAATGCGCGCAACACCTTGCCAACTTCGCTCTCGCTTGGTGCATGGCCTTTTTCCTCGGCGTTGGTGCTGTCGGCCATGAGCAAACGAATGCCACCGTTGTGTGCCAACGAGCCCAATCGTGCCAGGTCGGTACGACGACCATCTACTGGAGTGAGGTCGAGCTTGAAGTCTCCTGAGTGAAGCACAACACCTTGTGCGGTGTGCAAAGCAATGGCGTGTGCATGCGGTACAGAGTGCGTAACGGGAATGAATTCAACATCGAATGGTCCGATACGGCGAATTTCACCATCGCGCACAACATTGAGCGAGGTCTTCCCTAAAAGCCCTGCTTCTTCAATGCGGTTTCGTGCGAGACCAAGCGTTACTGCCGACCCGTATAGCGGAAATGACATTTCGCGCAATAAGAACTGCAGCCCACCTACGTGATCTTCGTGACCATGTGTTGCAACACAACCCACAATGCGCTCGGCATTTTCACGTAACCACGTGAAGTCGGGAAGCACAAGGTCGATGCCATGCATGTCGGGGTCGGGAAACATGAGACCACAGTCGATGAGCAAAATTTCATTGTCTTGCTCAACTGCCATGCAGTTACGACCAATTTCGCCCAGGCCACCGAGGAAGTAAATACGTACGTTTGATGTGTTCACAGATGCATTCGTACTCAACGGCTGCGCGTCGCTTCAAGATTTTTCTTCACCACTGCTGCGCGCTCGGCTACCCACGACGCTGCTGGGCCCATTGGCAGGCGTGCATTGCCCACAGCGAACCCGTGCAACTTCATCATCTCTTTGCTCGGTAGTGGGTTCGGAGATTCGTCTCCAGTTTCGAAGGCGAAACTTTCGAGTAACAACGCATTCACGCGCTGTGCTTCAGCCATATTGCCCGCAAAGAAAGCTTTCATCAGGAGCTGATGTTCGGGAGCCGACCAGTGTGTTGCAACACCAACGACCCCTACAGCGCCAACTGACAGCAACGGAAGTGTGAGCCCATCATCGCCGCTGTACACCTGAAAACCCTTGGGTGCTTGCGCAATAACCGATGCAGTTTCTGCTGGGTTTCCAGCAGCATCTTTTAGGGCAACAATGTTGCTGTAATCATTTGCCAAAGTGAGCAAGTTTGCGGTGGCAATTTTGCGGCCCGTACGCACTGGAATGTCGTACAACACAACTGGTAAATGCGTTGCTGTGGCAATGGCACCCATGTGTGCAGCAATGCCAGATTGCGGTGGTCGGTTGTAATACGGACCCACTGCCAAAATGCCGGCAGCACCAACTTCGGTAGCCTTCTTTGTGAGATGCACACTGTGTGCGGTGTCGTTCGAAGCACTACCTGCAATAACGGGAATGGTGACTGCTTGCGCAACCGCTTCCCACAAAGCAATTTTTTCTGAATCGGTAAGAGTTGAAGCTTCACCCGTTGTGCCTGTTACTACAAGGCCATCGTTGCCCTGCTCTTGAAGCCACTTCGCAAG
>CAIOHI010000228.1 GCA_903858075.1 uncultured Actinomycetes bacterium | reverse complement strand
GATGGTGGCGCTGCTCGTCAGTTCCAGTTCGATATCAACGTGGGCATGGTAGGCATCAATGTGCCGGTGCCTGTACCTGTGTCGTACTACTCATTTGGCGGTTGGAAGTCGAGCCTCTTTGGTGACCAAAATATGTACGGCCCAGAAGGCATTAACTTCTACACCCGTTCCAAAGTTGTTACCTCGCGCTGGCCAGACCCGCGCACCTCAACTGTTGATCTTGGGTTCCCGCAGAACCGATAAGTGCTAGTTATTTGCCAGTGTAAAACGCATCGGCAACATCAAGTGCCTCATCAATAATGGCTAAACCATCACGCAATTCCTGATCGGTGATGACCAGTGGTGGAACCACATGCAAACGATTGAAGTGCGTAAATGGCCACAAGTTCTTTGCCTTGCACGCTGCTCCTAAATCGGCCATTGGTTGTGCGGCAGGGCCAGATGCATTAAACGGAACAAGCGGCTCACGCGTTTCACGATCGCGCACAAGTTCAATTGCCCAAAACACGCCCAAGCCACGAACATCTCCCACGCTGGGGTGCTTCGCTTTTAATTTCTCAAGTTCTGGACCAATGATGTCTGCACCCAAGTGCCGGGCATGCTCAACAATTTTCTCTTCTTTGAAAATATTGATGGAAGCAACGGCCGATGCGCATGCAAGTGGGTGACCACTGTACGTCAGACCACCGGGGTATGGCTTTTGGCGGAACGTTTCCGAAATACGATCGGAAATAATGACTCCACCCAAAGGCAAGTAACCCGAGTTCACACCTTTTGCAAAACAAATGAGGTCGGGGGCAACATTCCAATGGTCAACGGCGAACCATTCGCCGCAGCGACCAAAACCCGACATCACTTCATCACAAATCATCACAATGCCAGTGCGATCACAAATGTCGCGCACGCCCTGCAAGTAACCAGGAGGCGGAACCAAAATGCCGTTGGTTCCTACAACGCTTTCCAAAACAATGGCGGCAATATTGTTTGCGCCCTCCACCATAATGACGTCTTCAAGATGCTGAAGTGCGCGTTCGCTTTCCTCAATGTCGCTTTGCGAATAGAACTGCGAGCGGTACGGGTATGGTCCCCAGAATTTAATGATGCCCGTCGTTGATGGCTCACTTCCCCAACGTCGTGGGTCACCAGTCAATTGAATTGCAGCTGCAGTTCCGCCGTGGTAACTGCGATACGCAGAAAGCACTTTGTGGCGACCCGTGTGAACTCGTGCCATACGTATTGCATTTTCTGTTGCCTCTGCCCCACCGTTGGTGAAAAACACCATGTTCAAATCGCCAGGGGCTAGTTCACAAATAAGTCGTGCTGCTTCACTGCGTGCATCGTTGGCATGAATTGGAGAAACGGTGCACAAGTGGTCTGCATATTCTTTAATTGCCGCAATGAGCTTTGGATGCTGGTGACCAATATTGACGTTCACGAGTTGACTCGAAAAGTCGAGGTACTTACGGCCAGTCTCGTCCCAAAACCAGGCACCTTCGCCACCTGCAACAACCACTGGGTTCAGGGTGCTTTGCGCCGACCACGAGTGAAATACATGCTTGCGGTCGTTCGCAAAAGCCTGCGATGGGTTGGTGTCGAGAATGGCCATGTGAAAAGACTAGAACAGCCCGACGACATTGCCCTCGTCGTCAAGGTCAATACTCTCCGCAGCGGGCGCGGAGCCAAGACCCGGCATTGTGCTCATATCGCCGCAAATGGGGTACACAAAGCCTGCTCCCACCGAGGCCCGCACTTCGCGCACGCGCAAAATGTGACCCGTTGGAGCCCCCTTCAGGGTGGGGTCTGCCGAAATGCTGAGGTGTGTTTTCGCAATACAGACAGGCAAATTGCCCATTCCTAAATTTTCATACCTATCAAGCTGTTCACTAGCCAACTCGGAATATTCCACACTGGCCGCACCGTAAATGCTGGTGGCGACTTTTTCAATTTTTTCGCGCAGAGAAAATGAGTCGGGGTACAACATAGAAAAGGTTGTGGGTTCATTGCACGCTTCTACTACTGCATGTGCAAGTTCAATTGCGCCTGCTCCACCTTTGGCAAAATGCGTACATACAGCAACTCGCGCACCCATCTCTTGCGCAATTTGGCGAATGACTTCATGCTCGCTGTCGTGGTCGGTAGGGAATGCATTAATTGCAACTACAGGTGACACTCCATGCACTTGAACATTTTCAATTTGCTTGCGTAAATTTGCTGCACCAGCCAAAACGTGTTCAGGGTTTTCTTCTAAGAGTTCTGGCGGCAATGGTTTACCAGCAACAATTTTGTATTCACCACTATGTGCTTTGAGCGCGCGCACAGTTGCAACAAGCACCGCCGCATCGGGCTTCAAGCCCGACACTCTGCACTTGATGTTGAAGAAACGCTCGGCACCCATATCGGCACCAAGGGCCTGATCCTGCATGGCGCGGTCAATGTGCTCAACGACTATTACGATGCCCTGAACGGCACCGATACGATCAACACCGCGCGGGTTTTTCCGTTAACGGGGGGCAGCCGCTATATCCAGAACGGAGGGTTCATCGTCTCGCACTC
>CAIOHI010000227.1 GCA_903858075.1 uncultured Actinomycetes bacterium | reverse complement strand
CCGTGCCAGCTCTGAGCGCCTGAGCGACCTGTTGAGCTATGAACAGCGAGCTCGTGAGCTTGAGGCGTCTATCGCTACAGCAATGGTGCGTGTGCGAAAAGCAGAAGCACAGGTGCGACTCAAGCGCGTTGAAGGTGCTCCGCAGTTCGCCAAGGCGGTGCAGAAACATCTCCGGCTGCTTGCGTTACCCGAAGCAGTGTTCCAGGTGAACTTTGCTCCAGAGTCTGAAGATCCGGCTGGCGATGCCCTGAACTTCCTCCTCTCGGCAAACCCTGGAAGCCCTCCATTGCCCTTGTCCAAAGTTGCTTCCGGCGGTGAACTTGCGCGAGTCATGTTGGCTTTGCGGCTCGTGCTGACACAATCACCCCCAACTCTCATTTTCGACGAAGTCGATGCGGGAATAGGCGGAGCAGCCGCGGTTGCTGTTGGCAAGGCCTTGGCCGCGGTCGGCAAAGGGCACCAAGTGTTCGTGGTCACGCATCTCGCCCAAGTTGCTTCTCAAGCACATCAGCAATTGGGCGTGTCAAAAGAGGTCATCAAGAAAATTACCTATGCCCGCGTGGGTGAACTCACCGGGGCGGCGCGGGAAAGTGAAATTGCTCGCATGTTGTCGGGTGGGGCGCTCACCGAGGTGGCTGTCGCTCATGCGCAGGAGCTGTTGACGCATTCCTCCTGATCCAAGATTTCATGGTAAGTTGACATTCCGTCAAGGAGTTGTTGACACAAGCCGACGGGAGAAGTGAAATGCCAAAGCATATTTTCGTAACAGGTGGTGTTGCGAGCTCGCTTGGCAAAGGTCTCACTGCTTCGTCGCTCGGACGTTTGCTCAAATTGCGTGGGTTGCGCGTGACCATGCAAAAGCTCGACCCTTACATCAACGTTGACCCGGGAACCATGAATCCTTTTGAGCATGGTGAAGTGTTTGTTACCGATGATGGTGGCGAGACAGATCTCGATTTAGGACACTACGAACGTTTCATCGATGAAAACTTGTCACGTAGTTCCAATGCAACCACAGGTTCCATTTACCAAGCAGTGTTAGCCGCAGAGCGTCGCGGTGACTACCTCGGAAAAACAGTGCAGGTCATTCCGCACATCACCGACGAAATTAAGCGCCGCATTCATCGTGTGTCGACCGATGATGTCGATGTGGTTATTACGGAAGTGGGCGGAACCGTTGGCGACATCGAAATTTTGCCGTTTCTCGAGGCCATTCGACAGTTCCGCAATGAAGCCGGGCGCGACAACGTGTGCTACATCCACGTCACATTGGTTCCATTTATTGGCCCAAGCGGCGAACAAAAAACAAAACCCACTCAGCACAGTGTGACCGAGTTGCGCAGTCGTGGTATTCAACCCGACATCATTGTTTGCCGCAGCGAAGAACCACTGAGCCAAAGTTTGAAGCGCAAAATTTCCAATGTGTGTGACGTCCCCGAAGCAAACGTAATTAACGCCGCAGACGCACGCAACATTTACGAGCTGCCCATCATTTTGCATGATGAAGGCCTCGATGTTGTCGCCTGTGACACTCTGCGTTTAGACACTGAACTCGATCTTTCTTCGTGGGAGAACTTCGTTGAGCGTGTAGAAAATTCAGTACGCCCAGTACGTATTGGTCTCATCGGAAAATATGTTGAACTACAAGACGCTTATCTTTCCGTTGTGGAAAGTCTGAAGCATGCTGGCTTTCATCACGGTGCAAAAGTTGAACTGGAATGGATTCAAGCAGAAGAGGTAGAAGGCCTCCTCACAGCAGGTCGCATGAGCAATCTCGATGGAATCGTCATTCCTGGTGGCTTTGGCGGGCGCGGGGTTGAAGGAAAAATTGCTGCTGCGCAATTTGCTCGAGAAAACAATTTACCTTGTCTTGGCTTGTGCTTGGGAATGCAAGTGATGACCATCGAATTCGCTCGTCACGTACTGGGGTTAATGCAGGCAAATTCAACCGAATTTGATCCGTCTACCACGGCCCCAGTCATCGATCTCATGAACGACCAGCGCGAAGTGTCGAACAAGGGCGGCACCATGCGTCTGGGTGCTTACTACGCGGTGCTTGCCCCTGGGTCCCAGGTAGCGGCAATGTACGGAGAACCCGTTGTGAGCGAACGCCATCGCCATCGCTACGAGTTCAACGCGCAGTTCCGTACTCGTTTTGAAGAGAGTGGTTTCTTGTGCAGCGGAACATCGCCCGATAAGCGCTTGGTTGAATTCATTGAACTGACCGGTCATCCCTTTTGGGTCGGAACTCAGGCTCACCCAGAGTTCAAGAGCCGCCCAGATCGCGCGCATCCATTGTTCATTGGCCTCATCAATGCAGCTTTGAATTACCGTGAAAGCTCACTGAGCGCTTCTTCCACATCGCAGCACTAAAGCATGGGCTTCGTCTCGCGATCGAAGAAGTTGTTGCATGAGTGGGCTGTATGGACCCTCGTTGAAGACCATCTTGAAGATCCCTCCGGTGGCGCTTTTGTTCGCACTTATGTCGATTCCCCGGGTGCCGTTGGGGTAGTGGTCTTGCATGTTGCTTCTCTTGCAGAATTAAAAGGCTCCCAACTATCGGATGTAAAGACCACCTTGGTGCGACAGTTTCGTGCACCTTTCGGAAAAGAGTTGTGGGAAATACCCGCCGGAATGCGCGATGTCGAAAGCGAGCCCCCAGAAGTAACCGCTCATCGCGAACTAGCCGAAGAGGCTGGGTTGGAAGCCTCTGTTCTTGTCAGGCTGGGGTCAATGGTTTCTGCTCCGGGAATAACCAATTCCATGGTGGAAATTTTTGCGGCGTGTGACCTGCGCGATGTTCCCATCGATCGACATGGACCAGAAGAAGAGCACATGCAGTTGAGAGTTGTTTCGGTAGCTGAAGCTCTTGAAGAGGTACGCCGTGGGGAACTGACCGATGCAAAGACAATTATTGGTTTGCAGTGGGTGAAAGATCTGCTCTGAAAAATATTGAGATATCCGACGTCGTCTTTCCTGAAGTCGCCGAGGAGTTCTTCATTTGGCTTGTGGTCGAGCGTGGGCGGGCGGTTAATACCGTTGAGGCGTATCGTCGCGACATAGCGCAATATCTTTTGTATTTGCGTGAGAAGCGCACCACGCTCATGAAAGCACAGGTGGAAGATGTAGAAAACTTTCTCACTGTGCGACTCGAAAATGGGGCAGCGAAATCGAGCCTTGCGCGACAGTTCTCTGCATTGCGCATGCTCCACAGGTTTATGGTGGAAGAGCACTTCCGCAAAGATGACCCTGCGGTCATGGCCGAAGGTGTTGGCAAGCCAGCAGGTATACCCAAGCCGCTGAGCGAAGATGAAATGACGCGCCTCATAGGTTCTGTTATTGGCGATGAACCACGGCAACTACGAGACCGCGCAGTTATTGAGTTCCTGTATGCAACTGGGGCCCGCGTCTCTGAAGTATGTGGGCTGAATTTGTCTGATCTCGATATGGAGTCATCACTGGTGCGTCTTTTTGGAAAAGGTTCCAAAGAGCGAGTGGTTCCATTTGGTTCGATAGCTCATGGCGCCTTGAGCCAATG
>CAIOHI010000226.1 GCA_903858075.1 uncultured Actinomycetes bacterium | reverse complement strand
AGACAACATCGGTAATCCTCTGAGCCGCATGCACCTCGGTAGCAGTAAACACCTGTGCAGTAATGAAGGGTTGAAACTCATCATGTGTGGTGGTCACGGAGAGCGAAGTCATATCAGTTTCCCTTTCCGGCAAAGAGGGCATCGAGTGCAAGCACAAGTTCGGTAGTAGGTCGCCAGTGGTACACACCGTAAGGGCGTGGCGTGGATTCGTTAGTACTGTGCCCTGTCATGCCACGTATATAGAGGTATGCAGCACCGCCAAGGTGAATGTTGGGGTCGTAACCAGGTTGGCGCCAACGCAAGTAGCGATGCAGTGCAACCGAGTACACGAGTGCCTGCAAGATATATCCATCTTTCACCATGGAAGTCACCAAGTTGTCAGGATGGTAGGCAATGAGTGGATTCTGTTTTGCGTCAGTCGTGTTGTGCAATCGGTTTGTTTTATAGTCGGCAACAACATAGACGGGGGAGCTAGCAACGGTGTTGATGCGAAATACGGCATCCATAAAACCATTCATGTAGCCCGCAACAGTGATGGTGGAAGGATTGCTGGCAATGTCTTGCGCATATGCGCTGAGGTGCGGGTCGAGATTGCCGTGTTCAGACATGAGTACACCAATGTCGCTAAGAGTAAACGAACCAGAGTCACTTTGAGGTAGGTGAAAGTTGAATTCAAGTTCGGAAAGACGGTGAGTGGTGCCGAGAGTCTGCAAAGTGTTGTTGGCGAATGGCCCACCGAGTGGGGCATAAATAGAAGCGATGATGCCGTCTCTAATTTTTACGCGTTGTTCAGCGTTGTGGCTGTTGGTGAAACGACGATCTACCTCGTTGTGTACGTCGTGATCAAGCTCTTCGCTTGCAGGGTTAATGCTGTCGATGATTTCGTGCACAGCATTGCCAAAGGTACTGCTACCGGCAATGTCATAAAGCGGCATGGTTGATATTGCGGTGTCAAGTGCAATATTGATGTTGCTTACCAGTGGAGGCAGTGTTGGTGCAATGTTGGATTCGTCTGTAGCGCCGCTGATGTCACTGTCGTTGTTCTGGTGATCACTGATGAGCGTTTTTGAGAGTGCTGAGTAACTCCAGCGAGCAAAGCCGTTTGTGCGCACATCGCTTGTGCGAGCAAATCGTGCGGTGCTTGCTGTTGATTGCTTTACTGAGTTGGGCTTAGTCCACGTGAGTGTTTTGGCTGGTGATGTCGGTAACGGTATGGCGGCAATGGTTTCGTGCGATGCGCCAACGATGCTGTTGAGAAGGGCATTGAGTGGCTCGGCCTCAACTGGGATGGCGGGGAGGTTGGCACAAGCAGCGAGTGTTTGGGCAAGAGCCACTTTGGTATTACCCGAGCTTTTTCCGGTGGCGCTCCAATAAAGAACTACTTTGTGCTCGGCACGTGTAAGGGCTACATAGAGCAGTCGCTTGGAGTCGTAGTAGACGTCGTTCTTGGCAAGAATATTGCGACCAATTTTTGTTTTATCTTTTGTGCGTTCATCTCTATAAATTTCTTTCAATTTTGGATCATCTGTACCAGTGGGGTCATAGACCCAACTTTTTGCTCCATCAAAACCTGAAGCAATATCGAGAATACGCCGAGATGATGGTTCTCCTGAAAAGGCAAAGGAAAACATTTGTGGGTTGCTGCCTTTGCTGGAAGGCTTTTTGATGAGCGTAGGCAAAAAGACAATGGGAAACTGTAAGCCCTTGCTGTAGTGAATAGTCATTACCTTTACCGCAACTTCATCGCCTTCAATACGGCGCTGGAATTGTTCGTTGCGACCGTCGGAATCGTTTACGAGCTCAGTGAGAGTTTCAAAGCATTCACCTGCGCCCGCATTTCGGGCAAACCGTGGAATAGAAGCAAGTATTTCAGCCAAGTGGTCAAGGTCGGTGATGTGGCGCTCGCCATCGTCTTCGCCAAGAACGCGTTGAAGGAAACCAGCTCGGTTGCGGAAGGAAAGAAAGAGTGCAGCAATGCCACGTGAGTGGAGGAGTTCTGCATTTTCGGCGCATTCACGTTGCCATGTGGCCTCGGTGTCTTCGCTTGCTTGTATCAGTTGGTCTTCACGTACATTGCCAAACCACGACAACGCAAAGGCGCGAACGAATTGTGGCTTGCCCGGGTTGGCGAGTGCACCAAGCAACATGAGCCAGTGCATGGCTGCTTGTGAACCAAACACGCTGTCTGTTTTGAATCGCACGGCAGGAACTAGCGATTCATGTAGATAGCGCACGGCGGTTTCGGCATCGCTATGGCTGTTTACCAAAATGGCAATGTCGTTTGGGGTGATAGCACGTGTAGCACCAGGGGTTTTTGACTTTTTATCAGGAATGTTGCCATGTTGAAGAAGCTCAACGACATGGTTGGCTACATCACGCCAGAAAATACGGTGCACCAGCATGCTTTCGTTGTGAAAGACCTTGGGTTTGCCAGTTTTGCCGCTCTTCAGAACGCTCCCCGGTTTTGTATGAGCTCCTAACTCTTTGTCATTTGCGAGGTAACGAATTTCAAGTGGCGCTCCCGGAACATTGACGGATGCGGAAACAGAAATGCTAGTGAGGGCACCATTCTTATTTTTTGGAGCGGCTTTGACATCTTTGAATTTCACTTCGCCTGCGGCATCGAAATGGTTGTTATTGAGCAAGGTTTTTAGTGCGGTGAGAAGGTTTTCATCACTGCGGTAATTGGTGTCTAGTTCGTGGGCTTGCTCCACATTTTTAACTGCATCGATGTACACCTGTACGTCGGCACCACGGAAGCGGTAAATGGCCTGCTTGGGGTCTCCCACGGTTATGAGAGTGACTTCTTGTGGGCTGGCTTCGTAAATGTGCGAGAAGATAGACCACTGTGAGGCGTCGGTGTCTTGGAATTCGTCAACCATCACAATTGAATATTGCGATGCGATTGAAAGAGCAAGGTTTTGAGCCACCTCGTCGTTTTTGTCAAAGGTTTCGGCCACCATGCGCACCATGTCGTCGTAGGTAATAATGCCAGCGTCGTAACTACGGCGGTGCACTTCGGCAATTACGGTATTGACCCAGCGGGCAATAGTTTGGGCTTGTTGAGTGATTTCTGATTCACGTTCATT
>CAIOHI010000225.1 GCA_903858075.1 uncultured Actinomycetes bacterium | reverse complement strand
GTGTTGTCGGTTGAGTATTCCAATGTGTAGTCGACCAAGTTAGTGCTATCGCTTGCGGCGTTCCATGAAACAGTTATTCCCTGCTCAGTTTTCTGAACACCCTTAATATTCTTAGCCTGCAACACTCCGAGGTCTGCACCTGCAATTGTCGTGCCCTTCAATCCATAAGTACGAGCAAGGTAGTTTTCTACCTGTTGAATTTCTGCGATGGAAAGTGCTTTGTTGTACACCAGCACTTCAGCAACATTCCAGTCTGAGTATTCGCCATACATTCCTGCATTGATTGTCATTGTGCCATTCACATAGCCTGAATTAGAGATCGTGTAGCTCTTACCATTTGCGCGATACACAGTGTTTTGATCGGATGACAATTGCCAGTTGGTGTTCGCGTTACGTGGCTCGTACGGCGCCACCCAACCGTTGTGATACGCCATAGCAACGCCTCCGCCCCAGAAGCCTGAAAGCCAATTGACCTCATCGCAATTGGAAATACAGACCCGCCCCCAGCCAGTGGAATAAATCGCATTCGAAGCGCTATTGAAAATGCGGCCCTTGTTCGCGCCGCTATAGCGAGCAACGTGGAAAAGTGTGTAGGTAGAAGGAAGTACTGCGTCGGGGAACCTCACGCTGTCAGAAGTTCCACCAGTGACCGATACGACCGAACCCGCACCATTGCCTGTGATTGCTGAAACTCCTGGAGTTCCTCCAATGGAAATAGCCGGCCTGTTATTACCTGACGAATCAACCCATGTTTTACGAGTCGAGTCGGTTGTTTGGTAATCACTCGCTACGTAGCGAGCAAATGGTTGACCAATGAAACTTGGGAATGCGTTCACTGGCGCCGCTGCAAAGCGCAACAATGCCACACCAGACCCACCAGCTCCGCCTGCACCTGTTCCCGAGCCGCCACCATTACCGGTATTCGCTGCACCTGCAGTGCCCGACGCAGATGCGGTACCGGCTCCACCTGAGCCATACACCGTTGCAGTTCCTGTGATGTAACTATTTGTTCCTGATTTTCCAAGAGCAGAAGTTCCACCAATACCGCCAGCAAACCCACTGGTTGATGTTCCGCCAGCACCAGCTGATGTTGAAGTACTTGCTGCACCACCATTAGATACGTAGGACTTCGCACCAATAGCAATGCCCGACGAGAAACCAGGAGTTGCCGACACTGCTGGGCTACTTGCCCCCGCAACACCCCCTTGACCCACAGTGATGTAGAGCGATGCGCCAGGTACTACGGCAATTCCAGAAACAACAGATGCAGCACCACCACCGGCTCCTGAGTTACCAGCGCTGGCACCGCCACCGCCACCAATAATCAAAGTGTCTAGTGAAGAAACATCATTGGGAACAGTCCACACGCAAGTTCCTATTTTGCTAAAGGTCAGCACAACGTTGAGCCCACTCGTAGTTTTTGTTGGCACACACGCAAATGGGTTTGTGCGAATAGCTGAAGATGTGGCGTCTGGCCCTCTACCTGCAGCGTTGTTTGCTGCAACACGGAAGAGATAATCGGTTCCGCCAGAAAGACCAGTTACAGAAAGTGAAGTGGTGTTTGCCGATTGATCTTGCGACCACGATGAACCTGCATCACTTGAGAATGCAACCGAGTAACTCGTAATGCTCGACCCACCGTTATCGGTAGGAGCAGTCCATGAAAGATCTACCTTGTCGTCGCCAGGTGTGCCTGCAATTTTGCTCACAGCACCGGGAACAACACGTGGTGTTGCCGGGTCTGACGGCAATGAGTACAAGCCTGTGCCAGCGGTATTGATGGCAGCAACTTTGAAGGTGTAAGCGGTGCCCTTCGTGAGGCCAGTGACAGTTTGCGTGAGCAATGCTGAGGCCGATGCACGCGCAAAAGAAGTACACGTTGTAGAAATACACGACTGCACGTCGTAGTCGGAAATAGCAATACCGCCTGTATTTACAGGGGCCTTCCAGGTCACCGCAATGCCACCAGTGTTGTTTGCAGTAGCCACTACTTCTGTTGGCGCATCAGGCTTAACAAATGGAGTCACTTCGCTTTGTGTTGGCGTTGAATATGCACCCTTACCGGCAGCATTGATTGCTGCCACTTTAAAGGTGTACGCGGTTCCTGTTTGCAGTCCGGTCACGGTTTGTGTTGTCACTGCAGAAGCTGATGATTTAACAAAAGAAGTACATGTTGTTGAAATACACGACTGAACGTCGTAGTCAGATATTGCATTTCCACCATTTTTTGCAGGAGCAACCCATTTCACCACAACACCACCGGAGGCGTTGGCAACTGCACTAATACTTGTTGGTGCATCTGGCACCACACGTGGACTTGCAGCATCGGAATTGAGCGAGAAGCCACCAGTTCCGGCCGCATTTTTTGCAGCAACTTTGAAGGTAAATGGTGAACCAGTTGCAAGACCCGTCACCGTGATGGTTTCACTTGTCGAAGCAGTGTGCGTAAAGTCAGTGCATACATTTGATGCGGTACATGACTGCACCACGTAGTCAGAAATATCTGCACCACCATCTTCAGGTGCGACCCAAGTAACTACTACCCCACCCGTATTGTTGGGTACGGCAGTTGGCTTGTTCGGCACTGAAGGCAACTTACGAAGAATTGCAATGTCGGAGTTTGCCGAGTACGGACCCACTCCTGCATCGTTCTTCGCTGCGACAATAAAGGTATAAGACGTCCGCAAGGCAAGCCCGCTAATTGTTGCACTCAACGTGTTCGATGTTGAATCGGCCGCAATTGCGCATGTGGTGTCTACACACGACTTCACGATGTAATCCTTAATGGCATTGCCACCGTTATCGGTAGGGGCCTTCCATGTAATGACTACTTTTCCATCGTTGTCGATACTTGCCACCACACTTGTTGGTGCGCCTGGAACAGTACGCGGAGTAATAGCAGCGGACGGTGCTGATGCTTCGCCAGTACCGATGCCGTTTGTTGCAGCAACAGTAAAGGTGTATGCGGTTCCATTGGTGAGACCAGTGACTGTTAACTGCGTAGCGGTATTTGCATCATGAACAAAAGGAGTGCACTTATTGTCGATACATGAGTTCACCACATAGGTAGTGATGTCGCTACCGTTTGCTCTTGGCGCAGTCCACGTGAGGTCTACTTTCTTATCGCCAGGTGTTCCCGCAACAGCAGTGGGTCGACCCGGAACCATCCGAGGAATACTGATTTCAGACTCTGATGACCACGCACCCTGGCCAGCAGCGTTCAGTGCTGCAACACGGAAGGTATAGCCAATGCCACTCTCCACACTACTGACGAGCTCTGTTGTTGAAGTACCTGGGTTTGCAGTACGGGTAACGTTTTGGCACGATGCGTTCAAGCACCTCTGAACGACGTAATTACGAATGGCATTGCCACCATTGTCTGTAGGTGCTGTCCACGACACAGCAATTTGGCCAACATCATTTGGTGTTCCCACAACAGCAGTTGGTGCGCCTGGAACTGTACGCGGCGTAACAGGTTCTGACTTCTCGGAATAGCTTCCGCTCTTCGCAGCATTCACCGCAGCTACACGGAAGGTGTAGGCAGTACCGTTCTTCAACCCCGTCACCGTTGTGCCTGCGAGGGCGGAAACTGAATCGGTAAATACTGTGCAAGTTTCGCCTTCACATGACTGAACGATGTAGTCGGTAATTTCACTGCCGCCGTTATTCGATGGTGCAACCCAAACCAATTTTACTTCTGTATTGCCAGGAGTACCCACTACTCCTGTAGGGACGCCCGCAACGGTGCGCGGAGTCACGCTGCTTGATGCGCTTGAGTACGCACCAGTTCCCGCAGCATTAATTGCAGCAACTTTGAATGTGTAAGCAGTTCCATTGGTCAGACCAGTGATGGTTGCTTCGAGTTCTGTGGAGACCTCGTCTTTAAATGTGGTGCACTTCGTGCCGATGCATGACTGCACTGCGTAATCACTAATTGCATTACCACCGTTATTCACAGGAGCAACCCATGAAAGCGCTACTTGGCCTTCATCGTCAATTGTTGCAACAACGTCTGTTGGTGCATCTGGCACGGTGCGAGGTGTTGCGCCGTTTGATGGCGAAGAGTCGGCGCTTGTGCCTGCAATGTTGACTGCCGCAATGGTGAAGGCGTATTCCTTGCCCAAGGTAAGGCCGGTAATTGTCTTGGTAGCAAATACATCTACACCATCATTCACAACTACGCATTCTTTATCGGCACAGGCCTTAACGACATAGTCAGTAATAGCTGCGTTGTTTGCAAATGGTGCGGTCCACGTGAGCGCTATTCCACCAGTATTGTTCGCTGTTGCAACTACATTGCTTGGCGTATTTGGCGCACTTCGCGCAACCACGTCGTTTGACCTCTGTGACCATGGACCCCAACCTGCTTCATTAGAAACAGAAACGCGGTAGCTGAAGGAATCATTGAGTTTTTCTAAGTCGATAATCTGTGCCTTTGTTGCAGACACCTCTTTGGTAGTAGCAACATTCCACCGTGAGGTATAGCAGTTGTACCCGGAAATACACCACTGCACGCGGTACCCAGTAATGGCAGCGCCGCCGTTATCTACCGGGTTTTTCCATTCCACGAATGTTTGTCGATTGAAGTCAGCCGTCGCCAACAAGTTCGTAGGAGCACCTGGAATTGTTCGCGGTGTAATGGCGCGTGATACATCGGATGCAACACCTGTGCCAATGCTGTTGACTGCAGCAACAGTAAACGTATAGGCCGTGCCATTCTTCAGTCCAACAATTTTGGCTGTGGTATTTGGAGAATTGCCATCGTTGGCAGCAACACACGACCCGCCAGTACATACCTGCACCACGTAGTCGGAAATGGTGAATCCGCCAGTCACTACGGGGGCGGTCCATGTGAGGTTCACAAATGTGTTATCTGGCGTGCCATCAAGCCCAGTTGGAGCTCCCGGCGGCGAAGCAGGAACCACTTCATTTGACGGCGATGAGTAATCGCCTGTACCAGCAGCATTCACTGCTGCCACTTGGAATGTCACCGCAACACCTAGGGGCAACTTCGTTACTTGCACCGAGGTTGTTGTCGAGGTGCCATCGTCAAATGTTGTACAAACTTTTGCAGCGCACGACTGAATGACATAGTCGGTAATTACTGCGCCATTTGCACTAGGGGCTGTCCACGTGACGTCAATATTTCCTAATTTGTCAGCTACTGCACTCACTTGTGTTGGTGCACTTGGCAACATGCGCGGTGTGACGGCATCTGATGGGTCTGAGTATTCACCCGGTCCGGCACCATTAACCGCCGCAACAACAAAGGTGTAGGTCGTGCCCACAGTGAGGCCCGACAGCGTTGTGCTTGTTGCATCACTTTGGCCATCTTCAACGAGATCACACTTTCCGCCAACACAAGCCTTGACGAAGTAATCGGTAACTACTGCACCATTATTTTTAGCTGCAGTCCACGAGAGAGAAACGCCGCCAGTGTTGTTTACAACAGCTTTCACAGCAGTTGGGGCATCCGGAGCCTTACGTGGTACTACTTCATTTGACGGCTCGGAATATTCGCTGCTGCCAGCCACATTGACTGCAGAAACTTCTACGTAGTACGCCGAACCAAGTGAGAACTCTTCTGCGAGAGTGGTGCTCAGTGCTTTGAGATCGGTAATACGCACTGGGTCTGAACACTTCTGATCTTCTGCGAGACAAGCGCGCACGTCATAACCCGAGACTGCGGCACCACCATTGTTGGTAGGCGCAATCCAAGTAGCTGCGATTCCACCAGAATTGTTTGGCGTCGCATTCAC
>CAIOHI010000224.1 GCA_903858075.1 uncultured Actinomycetes bacterium | reverse complement strand
TAAGACAAAAATCGGCATCACCATGATGGTTGCCGACTTCGCAATGGAACCAAGTGAACTAGCACGTGAAATTGAAGCACGTGGCTTTGAAAGCTTTTGGGTGCCAGAACACAGCAACATTCCCGTGAGCCGTGAAACACCATGGCCAGGAAGCCTCACCGGTGAACCATTGCCAGAAGAATATTCACACCTGCACGATGCATTCGTTGTGCTTGCAATGGCTGCAGCAGTAACCACAAAACTTCGCCTCGGCGCAAGTGTGTTGTTGCCCGCTCAGCGCGATGCCATTTGGACATCGAAGCAAATTTCATCGTTAGATTTTCTCAGCAAGGGTCGCTTGGAGATTGGCGTTGGTGTGGGTTGGAACCGTGAAGAACTTGCCAGTCACGGCACAGCATTTCCCGACCGTTGGCAACGCACTCGGGAAACAGTGGAAGCCATGCGCGAACTCTGGGCCAATGAAGTGGGCAGTTATTCAGGCAAATTCGTGAATATTGCACCCACTTGGCAATGGCCAAAGCCTGCACAGCCTTCCGGCCCACCCATTCACTTAGGTGGAGGTACGGGGCCACGTCTTTTGGGTGAAGTGGCACAGTGGGCCGATGGCTGGCTACCTATTTCCGCGCGGCCGTCGTTAGCGAGTCGATTGGTGTTGTTACGCGAAGCATGTGAACGTGCGGGTCGCGACTACAACACAATGAAAATCAGTGTGTTCGGTGCGAACACAACAGCCGATGGCTTATCGAATTTGTTCGAAGAAGGCATTACACGCGCTGTGCTCACATTGCCACCAGCAAAACGCGATGTTGTTTTGCCACTACTCGATGAATGGGCTGCAACGAAAGACCAAGTGCTCGCGCGCGTGGGTTAAATCTTTTTTTGTTTTCTTATTGATTGAAAGGTCAAAAAGGAAATGAAGGACTGAAGACGAGTGCGTGAGCATTGTGCTTCTGCAGGAAAAGAGTCCAGGCTTGTCCATTCGTAGTCGTTTGTTGCGAGTTCGTCTGCAAGCTGGTGCACTTCATGTGCCGACATCACTTTGCCATTTTCCAAGGTGATATCACCGTGAATGATTTTCATTGCAATATCTTTATCAAGCAAACGAAGATGCGCAAGCAGTATTTGGGCTATTGGTGCCAGTTAGGCGAGAACTGAAGCGAACTTCCACAAGTGTTTTGCGCGCTCGGTGGCATCGGTAAAGCCATCACGCAGTGCACGTGAGCGCACTTCAAAAGAAATGGGCACATCGGGAACTACCTGTAACAGTTCTGCAATGGGCAGCGCGCCTTCGCCTGGGCAGCTGCGGCCATTAATTGCTTCATCAAGAAGATCTTCAAATTTTGTTGGCAGTTGTGCGGGAGCATCGGCAATTTGAATGTAGGGGAACAGCGATTTGTCGTAAGTGGCAACGTCAGTGGGTGTTGAACCTGAGCGCGACAAGTGCAAGTTGTCGATGAGCACTCCACTATTTGGCCTATTTGCTTGGCACACAATGTCGGCAGCCATGGGCAGTGTGTTGAGAGGGAAGATGGGAAGGAACTCGCACACAATGGTGATGCCATGAGGTGCAGCGAAATCACAAGCTTGTGCATAGCG
>CAIOHI010000223.1 GCA_903858075.1 uncultured Actinomycetes bacterium | reverse complement strand
ATTGGTGAGACCAGTGATGGTGCGTGAAGTTTCTGCAGATTGCGCATCAGGCGCAACAACACACTTATTCAATGCACAATATTCAATGGTGTAGTTGGTAATTCCTGAGCCACCAGAAGCTTCTGGGGCCGACCAAGTAAGTGCCACTTCTGCGTTGCCCGCTTCGCCAACAACGTCAACTGGCACACCTGGCTTCACACGTGGTGTTGTTGCCTTTGTGATGTCGGAATAAGGCCCGGTTCCTGCAGCATTCGTGGCAGCTACCTGGAATGTATACGCCTTGCCAATTTCCAAATCGATGAGCGACAGAGTTTTGGTGACTCCATCTGTTTCTTGAGTGGTGCATTGTGTGTCCAAGCACGACTTCACTACATAGGCAGTAATCACAGAACCACCATCAACCGTTGGTGCGCCCCATGAAACGTCTACTCCACCCGTTGCATCGGGAGTTGATTTCACATTGGTAGGCACACCTGGAACAGTGCGAGGCGTGACCGCATCGGACGGTGCTGAGTCGTCGCCAGGCCCAGCAGTATTGACGGCAGCTACTTTGAAGAAATACGGAGTGCCATTATTCAGACCTGTGACGACAGCCGGGCTTTTGGTAATGGTGTTGTCGGGGAACTTGGTGTACTCACCGTCGACCGACGTGGAGTATTTCACTTCATATCGAATGATGGGTGTATTACCAGTCACCGTTGGCACCGTCCACGAAACAGTCACCTTGCTATCACCAGGAACACCTGTGACATCGGTTGGTGCGCGAGAAACAGTTTTGATGGCAACAGCTTCTGCACCTGCTTCGGTTTGCTCGTTTGTTACATCTACGTAGCTAGGAGTAACGCGGAAGTCGTACTCAGAGACGTCGTCAAGGCCAAGAACTGCGATATTGGTGTTTGTTGTAGGAGGGTGCTCGTACAACTTCCATGTTTTCTTGTCGGTGGAATATTCCACTACGTAGTCGTCAAGGTTTGTGGTGTCTGTAGGGGCTATCCAAGTGAGGTCAATTGACTTCTCGTCTTTTTGCTTTGCCCTAATTGACTTTGTACTCAAAATACCAACATTGGTACCAGCAGCATTTTTGCCCTGCAAACCATATGTACGAGCAAAATAGTTTTCCATTTGTTGAATCTGAGCCAAGGTGAGTTCGCCCTCATACACCAGCACTTCAGCAACTTGCCAGTCTGATGCGCGCTTGGGCCCACCATTACTGCCATTTACCGTGAGTGGCCCACTCATTGACATGCCATTAGTTTTCGTTGAAACCTGAACGCCGTTGGCGCGATACACAGTGTTTTGGTCGGACGACAACAACCAGTTGCTATGCGATTCTCCGCCATTGTCTTTCATGACCGAGTTGTGCTTGGCTACGCCCACCTTGCCATCATCGAATCCGGAGTACCAGTCACCTTTTGCACCCACAATAATGCGACCTTGATTTTCACCTGCGTAGCGCGATACATGGAACAAGGTGTATTTCTGTGGCAGCACTGCGTCTGGAAAAGTAATGGCATCGCCGGTGCCACCTGCAACGGCAACAATATTTCCTGTTGCTCCATTGCCGGTTCCCACTTCAATTGTTGGTGCACCAGCCACAGTAATTGCGTGACGATCGCTTCCAGAAGAATCGACCCAGGTTTTACGTGCACCATCTTCAGACTGATAATCGCCAGCTACATAACGCGCAAAAGGTGTTCCGAACGACGCCGGGAAAGCAT
>CAIOHI010000222.1 GCA_903858075.1 uncultured Actinomycetes bacterium | reverse complement strand
TTTTCTTAAGCACGAGTGACAATCTTTGTAGATGGACATGGATAAAGCGCAGTGGCGCGGAAACTGGCAAGTGGAACGAGTACCCGAGACGGGGTCGACCAATGCTGATCTCCTTGCGGGAGTAAGCCTAGAGGTTCCTCACCGCTATGTACTAACTACGGCGTTCCAAAGCGCAGGTAAGGGGCGTTTGGGGCGGGTATGGGAAGCGCCGTCGGGGGCGAACTTGTTGGTGTCGGTTCTTTTGCGTGATGTGGCTGGCCCGTTGCACCGGGTCACCCAGCATCTGGGGCTTGCGGCGGCTTTGGTGTTGAGCGAAAAGTATGGGTTACGTGCTGGCGTGAAATGGCCAAACGACGTGGTGGTGTCCGTGGCCCGCGAGGGCGGCGATGTTGACGTGAAAATTGCCGGCATCTTGGCCCAAGCGGTGGGCAACAACGTGGTGGTGGGCATGGGGCTCAATGTGAAGTGGGCGCCGCCGCCAGAGGTTGCCGATGCCACGTGCATGGCCGCCTTGTTGGGGGACACAGATGTTCCTGAGCCCATTGAAATGCTCGACATGGTGTTGGCGCGATTCGACGACATTGGTGGTCTAGATGAGCGTGAATCATTTGCGCTGTATCGCAAACACCTGCACACGTTGGGTAAGCAAGTGCAATGCGAAATGCCCGACGGTTCATTTGTTGTGGGTCGTGCAGTAGATGTTGGAGCCGATGGGCGATTAAACGTGCTCGATGAGTGTGCTGTGACGCATCACATTGACACCGCCGACGTAATGCACTTGCGACTCGCTTGACCGCATTCGTTCGCCAAGAGGCACTACCGTATTTTCAATGAAGTCAATGCGCTACCTCGTTGCCGTTGGCCTTGCAATCATTGTTGCGTGTGCTGGTGCTGCTGGTTTGGTGTCTGGAGCGAAGAGCCAGCTTGAAGGTGTAGCGCGAGTAGACGTGGTTGTTGCAGAACTTGCTCCGCCATCTGATGGCTTTGAAAACTATTTGCTGGTGGGTACCGACAGTCGTGAGGGTGTTGACCCAAATGACCCCGACTACGCCACCATGGGCGGCGACTTGGGTAGCCAACGCAGTGACACCATCATGATTTTGCGCTACGACACTGTTGCGCAAACTGCAGCATTGATGTCGTTCCCTCGCGACCTATATGTGACCATCGGCAACGGCGAGAAAAAGAACCGCATCAATACGACCTACAGCTTGGGCGCCGACATGCTCATTCGTACCATTCGTGCCAACTTCAATATTCCTATTCACCATTATGTGGAAATTAACTTCCAAGGGTTCAAGGAACTCGTCGACGCGGTGGGTGGCGTTCGTGTGTGCGTGCCCTACGGCGCAAAAGACAAAAACACGGGGTTGCGCATTCATCGTGGATGCAACCTGCTCAATGGCGTGAAGGCATTGCGATTTGCGCGCAGCCGGCATTACTACCAATTCATTAATGACAAATGGCAACTTGAAGGTACGGGCGATATTGGTCGTACCGCTCGCCAGCGTCAATTTGTGGCTGCGCTCTTGAAAGACACCGTGAAATATTCTGCGGCAAACCCATTTGGTGTTGGTGGCGTAATGCGCTCCATTGTGGGTGCAGTAACTGCCGACCCCACGCTCGACATTGCCAGTTTCTTAAAGCGTTTGAAGCCAGCAGCAGATGGCAGCATTGCCTCTTACGGGCTCGACGTGGAGAACGACGTGGTGAACGACATGTCGGTGGTGCAGCTGGGCGGCAATTCACGCAGCGTGCTCGAGTATTTTGCGGGCATTGGGCCAGCACCCGTGGTAGAGCCGCCGGCGTAATTCTTTAGTGGGTGCGCGTGAGTTCGCGCAAGAAGGTTTCGGCGTTGTGGGCTTCGCCAATGCGGTTGCCCTGCAAGTAATCGCAACCTAAAACCTTCAAGCGCTTCATGTGTTCTTCTGTACTTACCCATTCAGCAATGACGGTCATGTCGAGTGAGTGAGCAAGTTGAATAATGGAGCGCACAATGGGGTCGTCGTAACCCTGTTGGCCAAGATCGCGAATAAGTGAGCCATCGAGTTTCAATACATCGGCGGGGAATTTGCGCAGTGACGAGAGCGACGAGAAGCCGCTGCCGAAGTCGTCGATAGCAATGCGAATGCCGCTGCGCTTGAGCGCATTAATGCTG
>CAIOHI010000221.1 GCA_903858075.1 uncultured Actinomycetes bacterium | reverse complement strand
CGCATGCCTTCTTTGTCCCACACTTCTGGGTCCATGGAAGAACTCAGAAGATACTGCACATCTTGTGCGGGTGTGCCTTTCACCAACATTTGGAAGTCGATGAACATAATGTCGCTTGCGTCGGCGTTGAAGAAAACATTTTCTAAGCGCACATCGCCATGACACAATGTGCGCGCTGCAGCACTTGAACGGGCCATTATTTCTTCAAATTTGTCAGCTACGTCGCGGCCAAGTGCAACTGCTTCTTCGCCAAGTCGCGGAATCCAGTCGGCTTCAATAACGGGCATTGCACCGCGCATAATGCCTGGCACAACGGCTAACTGAATAGGACTGTCGTTAGTAGGAAGCCAATCGAACGTGTCGAGGTCAGGGTGTTCCCACCATGCGGCATGCCACTTAGCAATTTCTTTCAGCGTGCGCTCAAGTTGAGGAACTGTCGCACCATTCAATTGATCGCCAACAGTGAGGTGAGCAACTTCATCGATGATGAGAACAAATTCGCCAGCCGCAATATCCATGTCGGCGTACAGACAACGCACAGAAGGAACAGGAGTGCGTGCTGCAAGCTCGTTGAAGAAATACGTTTCACGAACGTAGATGCCAAGAGCAAGAGCAACATTTTTATTTTCGGGTGCTGCGGTAGGAATTTTTAACACCATGCGTGTTGGTGCAGTGGTTGTCGTTTCTGTGTAGTCAACTACAAGTCGTGCAAGTACACCGAAAACGCCTGTGCCGCCGCCAAGTGGTTCATGACGCAACGATGCAACTTCAACATCGGTCGGAATGACGCCGCTCGACTGCAATGCTTTTGTCAGCCAAGTGGCCGTGACTTCTTTAGGCGTTGCTGGACGAGTGAGTGGCTTCGGTGGTAGTTGCGCGTTCATTGTTTCCCCCTGTAGTTCCCTTACGAAGGTACAACCACAGCACGGGAATTAAGTAACCGAAATATGCAATAACACGCAGGCGCTCGGGGGCGGGAGACCATCCGAAGAGAGCCTTTAAGAAGTCGTGCACCCAACCTGAACTGAAAGGTCCAGAGGCGATGGTCCAAGGCGATGAAATGAGCCAGCCCGATTCCCATTCAATGAGCTCACGGAATTCGTGAACGGCTTTTCCAGCAAGACCAGCGGCGAACAAAATGAGGAGGATTCCGGTGATGTTGAAAAAGGTCTTCAAGTTGAGCTTGTTGCCTCCGGCATAGACGAGGTATCCGAGCACTGCAGCGATAGCAAGACCAATGATGCCGCCAAGCACTACTTCGCCACCAGAACTTGAGGTTGTTTCCGCACTGAGGAGAAAGAGCACCGTTTCGAGGCCTTCACGAAGAACGGCTATGAAGGCGATGACCATGAGCGCACGGGTAGTGGTTGCCGCATCAACTTTGGCCCGCAGCTCGCCACCGAGGGTGCGGGCATTCTTGCGCATCCAGAACACCATCCAGGTGAGTACAGAGGCGGCCAGAGTGGCTAAAACGCCCTCTACGGCCTGCTCGACGTGGCCGTTTAAGCCACCGGCGATGAGATGAAAGGCGAGCCCGAGAGCGACGCACAAGAGCGCCGCGATACCCGAACCAAGCCAAACAGCACTTTGTTCGCTGCCACGGTTACTTTTCACCAAATAGGAAATGAGAATGGCGAGAACGAGAGAAATCTCGAGGCCCTCGCGCAGTGTGATGAGGAAACTTGAACCCATGGGGCCAATATAGCCACTGTTAGGTGCCACTTACAACATCTGCAAGTAAGACCTACTACGCGGGACTCAGCCAGGGTGCCTCCTTCCGTGCAGTACGTTGACCCAATGGGTGAGGCAAAGAAAAAACGTCGTGCTTTCTTACTTCCGGTCTTACTTCTCTTGGCTGGCGTCCTAGTTACAACCGGTCACTCGGGGAAAACTCCGAGCGCAATCGCTGAGGCGATTCCCTCGCTGACTCCCGATGCGGGCGATTGGCCTCTTTGCTCAACCGATACTCAAATTGGATGTATTGAGTCTTTCACTATCGAGGGAGACGACGGTGTTCTGGGGGCAATAGACATGACCTACCCCGGACCTGATCGTCCTATGGTCAGCGCCCACTGTCGCTCGAATAGCACTAATCAGTCAAAGTGCGATGTCGATGCACAGACGGCAGTTATTGGTCGAGTGGGTCCTTGTGGTTTCGAAGACCCCGCACTGCTCGTTATCAATGTCAGTTGGCAGGGGCATGAAAATAGAAAATACAAATTAGTAATTCGCACGGGTGATTTCGAGCCAGTGTTCAGTCATGGAAATGGAATCAGCGCTACGAAGAATGAAAAAAGTGAGAGTGGATCTTCGAAGTACACCCTTTATGGGTTTATCGACAAATTACAGTCCGCAAATATTCCTAGTTCACTTCTTCTCACCGTGGACGAGGTAAAACTCAAAGAATTTTTTGAGACCGCAACTGCCGATTCCTTGTCTTACAGGTCGGTCGTTTACGTACATCATGCCTCTTACTTGAAGATGGCTTTACCCCGCACTTCGATATGTGAATCTGTCCCCATGAAAGGCGTCTGGGCCGAAGCAAATGGCCAATATATAGGTTTTAGCCTGCAGTGGAATGGCCTAGAAAATGCCGAACCAATGAAATTAAATTTTGAAGCCAGAGGCCCGCACTATGCATTTGGTACCGCCCCAAGCGAAAATATTTTTGTACCCGCCCGCATTCGCGTATTTCTTCCCAAAACGATGATTGAGTATCTCGGGTACGGAGCGGGTGAATTCGATACGGCTGCAATTGGCGTTACTACTGCGAACAATACGCAAGCTACTCCTCAAATCACAGCTGTCAGTGATGGATACATTATTGATTTAGGCATTGTGCATTACTCATCGCCAGATCCTGTTTTCACTGTGTTGAATAAAAATAAGCCAAAACTTGAGACGGCTACCACAACTGTTTGGTCAGAAAACAACTATGTATCTCAATTACCAATTCTCAAAAAGCCTGCACACCAACTTGCCAGAAATGTTGTGATCACCAAATCTTCAGGGCGCGCATCAATTAGTTTCGTCACCCCAAGTTCAAAAATGCGAGCACAGCAAATAGTGAGTTATCAAATACTGTTGGTGTCATCAGGGATTACAAAAGCGTCTCGGATCATTGCTTCTGCAGCCGGCAAAAAAATTTCAGCTGCCTTCCCAGCTAAAAAATCAAAAACGTACACTTTGAAGGTCATTGCTAAGACACGAGCTGGTTATTCCACCAGTTGGGAAGGGCCATTATTTAACGTGTAGCACCCGGCGGGACGCGGCGCTGTAGCACCCCGGCCTCGGTGAGGGCGTCCACTTCCTCGGCCGAGAGCCCCAAGAGATCGCCAAGCACCAAGGCATTGTCTTCGCCGCGGTATTTCGGGCTGCCAGCGGTAGTGACGGTGGCATCGGAGAACTTCCAGGGTGCATTAGGAATGCGCACCTTGCCTCCGCCCCGGTTACTTACTTCCACAGTAATTTCTCGAGCTACTGCCCAATCAGTATCGGCAAGTTCGCGGGTCGTACGAATTTTTCCGCTCGCCAATTTGTGTTTGGCAAGAGCTTCTTCAATTGCAGTTGCATCGGGAATGGTGAGTGCCCACGCTCGCAAAATACTTTGCAGTTCTTCAAGGTTCGTCAAGCGTGATGGAACATCAATAAATTTTGGATCGGTTAATAAATCGGTGCGTCCAATTGCTGTGAAAAATAAATCAAATGTTCCACGCTCGCCTGGGTGACCACTCACAACTACTTTGTCGCCATTTGCTGCGGTGAGCACGGGGTAGTTGCCAGGTTCAAAAGAACGAATCTGTTCTGGTGGTGTTGGCTCGTCCCACAATGCATCATGTGCATGTTCATTCACGTACAACATGGTTTGCGCCATGGCGATATCTATCGATTGGCCGCGTCCTGTTGAGTGACGCTGAATAACTGCTGCAAGTACCGCCGCACACGTTTCCATTGCCGTATAAACGTCGGCGTGAGAAAACGGGTCGTTGGCAAACTGACCACCACGTGCCATGCCTTGATGATTGGTGAGACCCGACTCGGCACCAACAACAGGGGCGTATGCGCGGCGGTGTACCCAGGGGCCTGTTTGCCCGTAGCCGGTAATAGATGCGTAAATGAGTTTCGGGTTGAGCGCAGAAAGCGAGGCGTAGTCAAGACCAAGTTTTTTCATCACGCCTGGGCGAAAATTCTCAATAAGAATGTCGGCATGCATCACCAGTTTTTTCACAATGTCAACAGCTTCTGGCTTCGACATGTCGAGTGAAATGTTTTTCTTGCCCGCGTTCTGCTGAATGAAATAGGTCGACAAAGAATTCACTCGCGGGTTTGTGAAACGCGTGAGATCGCCGTCTGGCGGTTCAATTTTGATGATCTCGGCACCAAGGTCGCACAACATGCGCGTGGCATGGGGGCCGGTGAGCACGCGGCTGAAATCGAGAATACGCAGGCCTTGAAGCGGGCGTTGCGGCTGTTGAGATGTAGTTGAAGTGTCCACTGAAATTACTACCGTAATAGCCCACTACGGTCTAGGGAATGGTCAAGAGCACATTGCCCCAATATTCAGAATTACCGTTGCGCGGAGGATTGCCCAGTTCATGGGACGTCTGGACCGCACCGGGTGCAAGGTACTTTGGTTGCCTCAATTTATTGACGCCCGAACGAGTAGCTGCGGCGGCACAACTAGTGCAACGTGGAGCAGTTTTTGCAATGAACTGGAATATGCGCGAGCCAAACCCGCCTCTTTTTGGGCGCCAAGGCTTTGAACATGAAGTAACAGGCGATGACCGCGCCACAAGCCATGACGATGTGTTGCACGGTTGGAATACGCAGTCGTCGAGCCAGTGGGATGGCTTTCGACATATTCGGAACTTCGCCGCACAAGCCGATGAAGAAGGCACGGGTCACTACGGCGGGGTTCCCGATGAAGAGCACGGCATGCATCACTGGGCACAGCGCGGCATTGCTGGCCGTGCGGTTTTGGCCGATGTGGGCAGATGGCGTATCAAGGTAGGTAGACCGCTGCAGTACGACACAGCCGACCCCATTGAACCCAATGAACTTTTGGAGTGCTTGAAAGATCAAGGTACCGAATTGCGCGAGGGCGATATTTTGCTCATGCGCACCGGTTGGATGCAGTGGTACATGCAGCAAAGCGAAGAAGTGCGTGCGCGTCTTGCGCAACCACGAGACCTCGCAACGCCAGGTTTGCGTTCAGGTGAAGCAACGGCTGAAGCATTGTGGAACATGCACATTGCTGCACTTGGTGCCGACAACCCAGCTGTTGAAGCTTGGCCGCCCGGTGCGAACAGCACCCCAGAACATCAAGCCGAAGTGCGCGCCGACAAACGACGCATGCATGAAATTTTTACGCACACACTCATATTGCCGATGCTTGGTTTACCGCTCGGTGAAATGTTCGACCTCGATGCATTAGCCGACGACTGCGCACGTGATGGCCGCTATGAAGGTTTCTTTACTTCTGCACCGCTGAACTTGCCGAGTGGTGTTGCCTCACCACCAAATGCTTTAGTTATTAAGTAAGGCGCACGCCAAGGTGGCGTAGTGCCATTGCTGAATAGAGAGATGCACCCACTGCCATGGCATCTTCATCGAAGACCACGTGGTTCGAATGGTTTGGTGCTGCTGTGGCTGTGTTTTTATCAGGTGATGTTCCACCAATGAACATCATTGCTCCAGGCAAGCGTTCCAACACATAACTGAAATCTTCTGCTGCCATCACAGGGTTAGGCATTTGCACAACCTTTTGATCGCCAAGAATTGCTGTTGCAACATCGCTGGCGAAACCTGCGAATTGATGGTCATTCACAGTGACGGGGTATCCAAGTTCAATATCAACTTCCGCGACTAAGCCGTGTGCGGAAGCAATGCCGTTGGCTACTTGATTGATGTAACTATGAATATTGTTGCGCGTTTTTGCACTTACCGCCCGCAGAGTTCCTTGAATTGAAGCAGTTTCAGGAATGACGTTGTATGCAGTGCCGGCTTGAATAGTGGTGACCGTAACAATGGCAGGGTCAAATGCGTTGATGCGACGCGTGACCATAGTTTGCAGTGCTTGAACAATTTCGCACGCAACTGGAACTGGGTCGAGAGCGCGATGTGGGGCAGAGGCGTGACCACCAGCACCAGTAATGGTGATAGTGAGTTTGTCGCTCGATGCCATGAGTGAACCACCACGAATACCCACCATGCCAACGGGAAGATCGGTACCGATGTGCAGAGCAAACGCGCCAGTAATTGGCGAGTCACTTCCGTCTTTATGTTTCGGTACATCTAAGAGACCTTCATCGAGCATGAACTGCGCGCCGGCGTAGCCCTCTTCGCCGGGCTGAAACATAAAGAGCACACGACCAGAAATATTGCTCTTGCGTTGCGACAACATTTGCGCTGTTTGTACCAACATTGCCGTGTGTGTGTCGTGCCCACATGCGTGCATGATGTTTTTATTCACGGACGAAAAATCGAGCCCTGTGTCTTCAGGCATTGGCAAGGCATCCATGTCGCCACGGAGTAAAACTGTTGGCCCGGGTTTGTCACCAGTGAGAAGAGCGGCAATGCCACTTGTTGTTTTGTGCAAGGTGATGTCGAGTGGTAGCCCATCGAGCGCGGTGAGTACTTGTTCACGCGTGACGGGAAGGTTATTTCCAATTTCAGGATGCCGATGTAATGAACGGCGCAAGGCAACAGCATCTTTTTGAAAGCTCAACGCCTGGGCGTGAAGTTCAGAACTCTGGCCGTGTTCTTCGGCAAGATCTGCTGATGGTCGACCGGTGAATAAGGCGCTTGACATCTACATATGGTGGCACACTAAAGGTGTGCAAAATGCAAGTGAAGAACTGGTGGATATTATTGACCAACACGACAATGTTTTGTATCAATGCACCCGCAAAGAGATGCGGGCCAAGGTTCTACGCCACCGTGCTGTATTCATTGCTGTTGTGAATTCTGCAGGCGAGTTGCTCATCCATCAGCGCAGTGCCACAAAGGACTTATGGCCCACCTGGTGGGATATTGCTGTTGGTGGCGTGGTGTCGGCTGGTGAGGCTTATGACTCGGCCGCACTTCGTGAGCTTGATGAAGAGGTGGGCATTGCCGGTGTGCCACTTGTTGAGCTGGGAGTGGGCACTTACAGCGACGAAGAGGTGAGCCTTATAGGCAAGTGCTTTATGGCGATATACGACGGGCCACTGATTCTGCGCGACGGGGAAGTTGTCGCCACCGAGTGGGTGTCGAAAAATGACTTGCCCCTGCTCTTGGCAGAACGCAATTTTTTGCCCGACAGCAAGGAGTTACTCTTGTCGGCTTTACAAAAAATGTGGAATGAAGTGACCCCGTAAGGTTCTCGCTACCCTTTGTATGAGAATCACGCGGAAAGTAGGCCCTCATGCTGGAAATTGAGTTCACCATCGAGCCTTTCATTGAAGGCGCACCGGGGAAGCACGTCACGGCGGCAGTTGCTGCTGTGGAAAAATTCGGCGTTGTTGTCGACTTTGGACCATTTGGCTCCACATTCATGGCAACACAAAGTGATGTTGCCGCAATTGTGGGCTCACTCCTTGAAGCTGCTTATGGCAATGGCGCAACTCATGTGAGCGTTCATGTAGGGCCGCAAGAATAATGTCGACGCCCGATCACCCATTAGTACACGCAATAAAGCCGCTCCTCGACGCAATCGGCGCAAGCCTTGTTGCGCCAACTGACATTACACCGAGTGACATTCCCATTGAGTGGGAAGGAAATGTTATTGCTGGCGTACGCCTTCCTCCGCTTCATGGCGCTCTTGACCGCATTATTGAGGCAGTAGAAAAAGAACTTGGCGGAAAGTTAAAAGATCTCTCGCGTAACGACAAGCAGCGAGCAATTCGCTTACTCGATGACCAGGGTGCATTCATTTTACGTCGTGCAGTAGAAGACGTCGCCGACGTAATGGGCGTCTCGCGAATTACGGTTTACAACTACTTAAACGCGATGCATCGTTAAAGTTTGCGTAACTGAACATCGGTAATGCGATGGTCGCTACCTTTATTCATCACAAGTGACGCACGTGTTTTCGTGGGGTCAATGTTTTCACGCAAGTTACGGCCGTTAATTTCTGCCCAAATACCCTTTGCCACTTCTGTAGCTTCTGCATCAGAAAGTTCTGCAAAATGCTTGAAGAAACTGTTTGGATCTTTAAAAATAGTTTGTCGCAGCGCGTGAAAACGGTCTACATACCAATTGCGAATGTTGGCTTCGTCAGCATCTATATAAATAGAGAAGTCGAAATAGTCTGACACGAATTCATTTGCTTCTTTGCCCACTTGTAAAACATTCAAGCCTTCAAGAATGAGAATGTCGGGTTGGCGCACTTCAACTTCTTCACCATCAACAATGTCGTACACCACGTGGCTGTACACAGGAGCAGAAACTACTGGATGCCCTGCTTTTAATTCGCGAAGAAATTGCAGGAGGTGCTTCGTGTCGTAGCTCTCGGGAAAACCTTTGCGGTTCATGAGGCCACGGTCAGCAAGTTCGTCGTTAGGGAAGAGAAAACCATCAGTGGTAATGAGGTCGACTTTTGGGTGTTCAGGCCAACGAGCCAAAAGAGCCTGCAAAATACGGGCAAAAGTGCTCTTTCCTACGGCCACGCTGCCTGCAACACCGATGACATAGGGAACTTTCGGAGACATGGTTCCCAAAAACGTTGCCGATACTTTATGCAAGTTTTGTGTTGCACTCACATACAGGTTTAGCAAGCGAGTGAGGGGTAGATAAATAGCAGCAACTTCATCGAGGTTGATGCTCTCGTTAATACCACGGAGCGCTTCAAGATCTTTTTCGCGAATAGTGAGCGGGGTAGAGGCACGCAGGTCGGCCCACTCATCGCGAGTAAAAGGAATATAACGGTCGCTGTCGAGCATTTTCTAACCACGATTCCATGGAGCACTAGGTGATACAGCACCTTTAGCGGTGAGTACTTCAACACCAGTTTCCGTTACAAGCAGTGTGTGTTCAAACTGTGCAGTGCGCTTGCCATCGGCTGTAACCGCGGTCCAGTCGTCGTCCCACATTTTGTGCTGCCAAGTGCCCAAGCTGATCATTGGTTCAACAGTGAATGTCATTCCAGGCCGCATAATCATGTTGTTGCGCGAGTCGTAGTAGTGCAGCACTTGAATGTCGGAATGGAAGAGTTCACCAATTCCGTGGCCAATAAATGCACGAATTACACCCATTCTGTGCAGTTTGGCGTGAGTCTCAATAGCTTTGCCAACGTCGCTGATAGGCCTTCCGGGTACAACTGCCTCAATGCCTTTCCACATGCACTCTTCGGCAACAAGTGTGAGAAGTTTGCTCTCTTCATCAACTTCACCAACAAAGAAAGTTGCATTGGTGTCGCCATGCACGCCGTTCACGTAACACGTAACGTCGAGGTTGATGATGTCGCCGTCGTTTACAACAGTGGAGTCGGGAATGCCGTGGCAGATGACTTCATTCAAACTTGTGCACACACTCTTGGGGTAGTGGTGATAGTTCAGCGGGCTTGGGTATGCCCCACGCTTAATTGTTTCTTCGTGCACAAATACATCAATGTCATTTGTGGTCATGCCGGGCTTCACAAAGTCGCCAGCCAACTTCAAAATCTCTGCAGCCATGTCACAGGCATAACGCATGCGCTCAATAATTTCTGGCGACTTCACGCGAGCTTCCTCGGTGCGCGGCACTTCACCAGTGTCGGCGTATGGCGGTTTTGCAATACTGTCTGGCACTGTTCGCATGGGGCTCACAACCCCGGGCAGAATCTTCCCCTCAAGAGGTTTATGGCAGCGCTTGTACTTGCGCCCACTGCCGCACCAGCACGGATCGCTGGCAACAGGAAGCACGGCGGGGGGAGTCTGACTGCTCATAACGTCCCAAGGCTATTGGGAATCAGAGGGGGTATTGCATTTTTTATTGCCGTGGTCTTTCTCTTTGATCAAAGATGGCCGCTTTCCTAAACCGTGGGCCGCATGTTCGATTCACGCCGAGGGCACCAATGAAACTTGGGAAGTGGCTGGGGATGCAGTAGGCGTTACAGAGTGTCTACCCGACGTAGCAGTTCAAATGCGACAAGTTGAGGATTCCGAT
>CAIOHI010000220.1 GCA_903858075.1 uncultured Actinomycetes bacterium | reverse complement strand
TTCCCCGTCGGTGATGTGCAAGCACATTCTTTCCAGCGTGTGAGTTTCTCGCCGGTCCTTTGGCCTGAGAGGTTCCGGGGCGGTTGCTCCTTCGGCGACCCCCATCTGACGTTTATTGGCACCAGATAAGGGATTCTCTCCCAGCGAGAGTGTGATTAAGTTGTGTCTTAAACCTAGTTGATGCGTTCTGCTTTTTCATGCTCATACGCGGCAATTGCGTTCAATTGGGCGCCAAGAGTTGCGTCCACCCACCGCGAACCCGCATGAACTATTTTGTCGTAACTTTCCTGCGGGGCGCGCAGTTGATCTTGGAAATGCGGCATCACGCTTTCTGCGAACAGTTCGTAACTGCGCTTCGTGGCGCCCCAGTCGGCGAGGTCTGCGCCCAAAAAGAGGTAAGTGCCGAATCCGCCGGTCTTTTCCTCTAGCCGAGATAGTTGCGCTATCGCCATTTCCGGTGTGCCAATCACCATTCGTCCAGTTTCATTTGCGAAATCTACAAAGTCGTCGAAATCACTTGGGGGAGGAGGGTCATTTGGGTCTCCCATGGGAATGATGTGAGAAAGATACTCAAAGACCCATTGCAGCCCATAGCGGCAGTTTTCTCGTGCTTGTTTCTCAGTTTCCGCAATATGCATTGGGCCCATGAGGCGCCACTGATCGCGCGCCACACTGTGACCATGACGAGAAGCTTCGTCTTGCCAAACGGAGTAGTTGTAGTCGAGCACATGGAACGCGGCAGGTTCGGTGGCCGCAATCGACAAAAGACCCGTGCCGTATTTACCTGCAAGTTTTGAACCAGAGGGTGAGAGCGACGATGCAACTGCAACTGGGAATTGTGAATAAGGCTTCATTTGCAGAACGGCTTCTTCACAGGTGAACCAATCGGTGTGTTTCGTTACCGTTTCTCCGGCGAATAACCGCATCATTACGTCAAATGCCTCTTCCATTCGTGGGCGTTGACGGTCGGCTGGAATTCCGAGCATGGCAGCGTCGCTTGTGAGTTGACCTGGCCCTGCGCCGAACATCATTCGTCCTCGGGTCAGATGATCGAGCATCACAATGCGATCGGCGAGGATGAACGGGTGGTGGTAGGGAAGTGAGTTCACTCCGGTGCCTAACTTGATGTGCTGTGTTCTCTGGCTTGCTGCAGCAATGAACACTTCAGGCGAAGCAATGAGCTCGGAACCTGCAGAATGATGTTCGCCAATCCATGCCTCGTCGTAGCCAAGCGCATCGAGCCACTGCACAAGTTCAAGATCTCTATGTAACAAGAGCGTGGGATTAATACCCGTACGGTGCATTGGCGGAAGAAATATTCCAAACTTCATTGGCTCCTCATTTCAGTAGTGACGTGTTTAAACAGATCCGTATGGCAGGGGAGCACTGCTAGTTGTGCTGGCAGCATTTTCGAGAGCCAGTTGAACAGCGGCTTTGAGGTCGGCAACAAATTCTTCAACCCTGTTTTCGTGCACCACATTGACAGTGAGATGTATGGAATCTGGCGGTGTTTGCTCATCGACATACCAGCCATTTTCCCGTAATGCTCGTGACACAGAAAATATGGGAAGTGTCTGAGAGTCTCGTGCTCCGATGCAAATCAGTGTTGTGTCGGGTTCGGCGCGCAACACAAGTTCAGGAATGGCCTCAATGTGTCGTGCAATTTCCAGTGCAACCTTTCGCGCTGTAAGTGCAAGGTCGCGATAACCGTCGTGGCCAAAGTATTGAACCATTGCCCACGCAGATGCGATGGGGCCGCCGCTCTTAGTGCCCAAGATTCCCGACGACCCATACATTCCGCCAAGCCAATTATCAGTGAAAAAAGTTTGGTGATTACGTAATTCTTTGTTTGCATAAATAATGACGCCAGCACCTTTAGCGGTGTAGCCATATTTGTGCAGATCCACCGACATCGATGTAACACCTGGAACGGAAAAATTCCATGCCATATGCGCAGGTGCGAGAAAGGGGAGAAGCATTCCGCCCATGCATGCATCAATGTGGAAGGGAATACCTCGTCGCAGTGCCTCTTGGCCAATGAGTTCCATGGGGTCTACTACGCCTTGCGGATACTGTGGGGCAGAGCACACCAGAAGAATGGTGTTGTCATCACATGCGGCAATCATGGCTTGCTCATCGGCTCGCCAATCTGCCCGCACCGGAACGCGGCGACTCTCGATGTTGAAGTAGGTGCATCCTTTTTCGAGAGCTGCATGGGCTGTAGAGGGCAAGACCACATTGAAGCGTTGATCTTGGGGGCGTTCTGAGCCTCTCTGCGCAATTGCTCGCTGCAGAGCGCCATAGACCACGAGAACGAGACTCTCGGTGCCTCCTGAGGTCATAAAACCGGCTCCAGTTGGTGGAGCCTCAAGAATTTGCATGACAAAATCGAGCACTTCTTGTTGCATATTTTTCAGGCTGGGAAATGCGGCCACATTGAGCGCATTCTCATGTGAAAACATGCGGTACGCGGTTTCAGAAAGTTGACGAGCTTCATCTGAGGCGCAATAGGTCAAGCTAAATGCTTTGCCGTCGCGCCAACGAATATCGTTGACGCGAAGTTCTTCTAAGTCGCTCAAAATTGTTTGAGCCGTTGGGCTGAACGTTTCGTTTGAGGGGGTGCTCATATGGGCAGGTTAGTGGCGTTTAAATGGGTCAATATTTTTATGCATAAATAATTTACATAACGCTTATTATGGGCGCAGGCGGATGGACCCAATGGGTTCAGCACATTCCAAAATCCATTGCAGCATGTCTTTGAGCTCCTTGGCATTTGGCTGTTTGTTGGCTGCTAGATCGCGTTGAACATCTTGTACGGCGCATGACAACACGTATATCGCATCATGCACGTCATTCAGCTCTTCACGGGCCATCACTAATTGCTCATCGCTCAGTTGAACTTCTCGAGCCCGTTGGCGTGCAACCCAGTCCCATTGGCGACACGGCTGGCTGCAATACGCCCGAGGTCGACCAGGTCCTGAGCGTGCCACAAGGACCCGGCGGCACCACCTGCAGCGGGGTCCATCGGGCGGTACTTTCCTCTGCCACTCCTGGTCACTAGGTAATTTCGTCATGACGAAATTATGGCACATTCAGAGATTTATTTGAGAGACTGATACCAATGTCATCTCACTCGGCCGCCATTCGAAGTTTTGCCTCAGACAATTTTGCTGGTGTGCACCCAGTGGTCATGGAAAACCTGCAAGCAGCAAACCTTGATCACGCAATTGCTTACGGCGGCGATGTGTTTACAGCCGAGGCCGAGAGTCAGTTCGAAAGAATATTTGGTGTAGGTACCAAAACATTTTTCGTCTTTGGTGGCACCGGTGGCAACGTCTTTGCCCTCTCTAGTTTGTGTGGCCCTGGAGACGCGGTTGTGTGTAGCCAGTGGTCGCATTTACACATTGATGAAACGGGTGCCCCGGAACGTGCCGGAATCAAATTGCTAGCGGTTCCTAGTACCGATGCGAAAGTGACGACAAAAGATATTGAACGAGTTGCTGGCGACATTGGTGTAATGCATCATGCTCAACCTCGCGTTGTGTCTCTTACTCAACCGACTGAATTAGGAACGTTATATACGGCAGAGGAAATTGAGCAGCTGTGCTTGTGTGCTCACGAGAACGGCCTCTTGGTGCATATGGATGGTGCACGAATAGCCAATGCAACAGCGGCACTAGGCGGAATCTCGTCTCTGCGCAAATTCACCGTCGATGCAGGTGTAGACGTACTCACCTTTGGCGGAACTAAAAATGGTTTGATGTATGGCGAGGCTGTTCTTTATTTCCCTCAAGGCGCTGCTCGGGCGCATTCGTATAAAGATTTCTCGCAAGAGAATGCACAGCGTGCTTTGCGGTATGCGCCTTTCGCGCGAAAGCAAACAACACAGTTGCCTTCCAAGATGCGATTTGTTTCTGCGCAATTTGCAGCGGTGTTGAAGAACGACCTGTGGGTACAGCTCGGAGCGTCGGCTAATGAATCAGCGTCGTCTTTGTATGCAGCCGTGCAGTCAATTCAGTCTCTTGAGTTAATAGAGGCACCTGCGGTGAACAGCCTCTACCCCACCATTTCTCCTCATCATGCTGAGCAGTTACGCGAGGTGTCATTCTTCTGGGATTGGGAACCAGCGCGACACCGCGTGCGTTGGATGACCTCGTGGGACACAGAGATCAGCGATGTGAATTCCTTCGCTGAAGCGGTTTACCAAATAGTAACTTGACGGAGCAATAGTTAATTGACTGTAGAGTTAGATGCAGTTACAATGAATCATTGGGTTTTAGCAGTACATCGGGGGGTGTGTGATGGCGGCAATTGAATCTTATTCGAGGCGAGATTTTGCTGTGGAGAAATGGATGAGCGAAGGCGCGTGTCGCGGGCTCACTACAGTGTTTTTCCCTCCTGCAGCTGAGCGTCCTCAATCTCGTTTACGTCGCGAATCAATGGCTCGTGAAGTATGTATGTCCTGCGCTGTGCTCGACACCTGTCGCAGCTTTGCACGAGAGAATCATGAATATGGTTTCTGGGGTGGCGAGTCCGAAGAAGAGCGTCACAGCGCTGGGTTCCACCTCATTGCGCCAATAGGTGTTCGCTCACGCGCTGCAGGCTGATTGCAAGCCAGCCATCAATTTCAATCTCGTTGATATAACGAAACCCGAGTTTTTCATAACACTTCACGATGTCTTTTTCTCGTGAGTCAGTGAATCCGCTGAGGAATAGGTATCCATTTTCTTCTACAGCGCCCCCGATAGCAACTGAACCTTCAAGCAGTACCGGAGCCAAGATATTGGCCAAGACGTGTGAGTAGGTGCCAGAGATGCATTCGAGACCACCTTGTTGGCAAGTGAACGAAACTTCTACCCCATTGAGTTGAGCATTAAAATTACTTGCCTCAATTGCAGTTGCAGCAAGATCAATTCCATGTGCCACTCCGTTGAACTTCTTTGTCAATGCAACACTGAGTACACCTGATCCGCATCCGATGTCGAGAATGCTTGGTGCATCATCAAAGTCCTGCAGGTGTTGCAAAGCCAAAGTAAGGGTGGCTCGGGTAGTTGGATGATCACCCATGCCGAAGGAGCCGTAAGGTTCTATGAATATGGGAAGCAGTGATGAATCTGAGTAATCAAATTCATCGCTCTTCCATTGCGGAATGAGAGCAACAGATTCAACAACAGTTGTTTTCGCGAATTCACGCCAGGTGTTGGCTACATCAGTATTCTGCGCAAACAAGCGCACCGGCCAATCTTTAAGCCTGTTATCTGCATTGCCGAACTGCTCAACATACGATTCCCACTGCCCGAGCGGATCATTGCCCAGATGAGTGCGAACAATACTTTGATTCACATCATCTAAAACCTCAACGGCTTGCGCACCGCACGCCCATAGGGCATCACTCACAATTTCGCAGAACTCTTGCTTCACTAAAATTTCAAGAAGAATATTTTGATCTGCGTGTTGTGAGGAATCAGCCATCGATGCGGCGTAGTTCTTTGCGGAAGCGGTGACCCTTGGCAACGTACGCTGCAACGCCCATTGCAATGTCTCCAGATCGGGCTCGATCGAGTTTTATGGTTGCTGGAGCTCCAACTGCAAGCGCGCCACTTGGTACATCGGTACCATTCAGCACAACAGCGTTGGCAGCAACGATTGCCCCGGAATGCACCACCACTTGGTGCAACACAATGGCCCCCGATGACACTTGAGAGTTGCTTTCAATTGTGCAGCCCTCTAAGTGAACAATATGGCCAATGACGCAGTCGTCACCGACCGTTGTTGGGTACATGGGAGTGGTGTGTATGACCGTTCCGTCTTGAATGCTTGTACGGGCACCAATGACAATTTTGCCATCGTCTCCGCGAAGAACTGCTCCGGCCCAGATGGTGGATTCGGCACCAATAGTGACACTCCCAATAATTACTGCATCGGGATGAACATAGGCAGTGGGGTCAATAGTGGGAACCTGGGTTCCAAGAGCGTAAATAGGCACATCGACATGTTACTAATGGTGCAAGACACACCACTGACAATGTCGTGCGAACAGAGAAATATCCTGTTTTTGCCGTTAGCGTTCCATGCCTATGTCTCGCAGGATCGAAATTGAACTCACTAGTAGCAGCCCCGACGGTTCGTGGACCTGGCGAGCAGCTGGAGCGAAGAATCCTAAAGGCGTGCTCGACGGTTCTATTCTGTCTTCGTCACACAAAGTTGGAGACGTAGTAAAGGCCGATGCCGAATTTGCTATCGACGGCATCACCATCTTGGGCGTTGTTGCTGGTAAGCAACGCGTAGAGAAATTAGAAAGAATTGAAATCCTTCCTTCGGACAAACCGTTCCAAGCAGTAATGGAAACCAAAGCACCACGTGCTGAGCGTTCTTTTTCGGGCGACAAGCGCGGCGGTCGCCGTAACGACAAGCCTGGCGATAGCAAACCCGGAGACAAAGGTGCACGTCGCCTTCGTCGTGAAGACGGTGCAAAAGATGAAGGCAAAAAACGCGAACCACGCCCAGAAGGTGCAGACACTCGTCGTCGTCCGTCATTCACTCCTCCACCAGACCTGCCGCAGCGTCCACGCGCAAAACGTTTGAAGCCTGGTCGTGTACATCGCAATACAATTTTGGCAAATCTTCCAGAAGCACAGAGTGCTATTGCAGAACGGGTGCTCTCTGGTGGAATTCCTGCAGTGCGTACTGCAATTGCAGACCAAAATAAAGTTTTGAAGCAAGAAGGAAAAGAACTCATTCCTGCCGATGGTCTCATCCAAATGGCAGAAAACCTTCTACCTAAATTGCGCGTAGCTGAATGGCTCGATCGTGCCGATGCTGCTATTGCCGATCTCGACACACTCGATCTGCGCGATCTACGTTCGGTTGTCACCTCTGGAGACGACCCAGCCATTGCGCGTGATGAAACGACGCGCGCTATTGCAAAGACGCTTCGCGAAGGACTCGTTGCACGTCAAGAAAAAGATCAAAAAGAATGGCTGTCCGATATCGACGCAGCACTCAAAGTTGGTCGCATTGTCCGTGCCTTGAAGTTATCTTCGCAGCCCCCTAAGGCTGGGGCACCGTTCCCTTCAGAACTCGGTTCGCGCCTTGCCGCTGCCGCTTCACAAAATCTTGAAGCCGATGCACCAAGCGATCGCTGGATTGCAGTGCTCGAAGCTGCTGCATTTAGCCCAGTGAGATCACAACTCATCGCGCCGGCCCCGCCAAATACGGTGACCACTGAATTGGCAACCACCATCACTCGTCTTGCTCCGTCAATTCCAAAGATCGCTGCATTATTCAGCATCGTCGTGACGCCAGGAACCGCTATGCCGCGCCCATTGCGCCCTACACGGCCTGTAGAGAAGAAAAAGCCAGTGAAGGCTCCCGTAGAGCCAACCCAGGCATAAATTCATCTCACTTGACTGTGGGTCCTAAGATGTCTTTATGTCAGACATCGTCCTTTTTGAAAAGCGTGGCCGCATCGGCATCATCACGCTGAACCGTCCAGAAGCCCGCAATGCCGTCAATGGCGACGTTGCAAGTGGCGTTGAAGCAGCAATCGACGCCATTGAGGCTGACGACGATATTTGGGTCGGAATTGTTACCGCAAATACTGCGGGCCAAGAGAAGCCTGTTTTTTGTGCGGGGGCAGACCTCAAAGCAATCAACTCTGGCAACGCCGGTGGCTTAAGCACAAAGCGCGGCGGTTTTGCAGGCATTGCTTATCGCGAGCGTCGCAAACCAATCATCGTTGCTGTCGATGGTTTGGCAACCGCGGGCGGCTGTGAAATTGTCTTGTCTTGTGATCTTGTGGTGGCAAGTAATAGGTCTTCATTCGGACTTGCTGAAGTAAAGCGCAATCTCATTGCAGGAGCAGGAGGACTCTTTCGCCTGCCACGAGCCATAGGTCGCGGTGCTGCACTGGAAGTCATTCTCACTGGCGAACCACTCGCTGCACAAAGGGCCTACGAGCTTGGTCTCGTGAATCACGTTGTGGCTCCAGACCAAGTGATGCCAAAAGCGTTAGAGATTGCCGAGCGCATTTGCGCCGCTGCTCCCCTTGCTGTGTGGGCCAGCCGCAAGGTTGTGCTTGCCTCAGCATTTGAAACTGATGAAAACCTCATCACTATGACAAATGCAGAGTTTGGCGCAATCATGGCTTCTGAAGACACCAAAGAAGGCCTGACTGCGTTTATTGAGAAGCGACTTCCAAACTGGAAAGCACGTTAAGGCGTTCCGGCAAATATGAGTTGAGCAGGAAGTCCTGCTTGCTCACATAAGTTTTTCAAATCTCTTTGCCCAGGCAAAACACAGACGAGAGTCTCGTTAGTGTTGGCATCGAACTGCTGCGCGCAGGTCAAAAGACGCGCACCTATTCCTAGAGACCGGCACTTCTCTTCAACGTATAGAGCTGTAACGATGCAGCGCTTACCAATAACGGTGCCGGTTAAGTATCCAACAGCAATATTGTCAATTTCGCACATCAATGAAAATTGTTTGCTTCCAGATGTTTCACGGAGCAGTGTTGTAAGAAACGTCCATGCTGATGCACCTCGCTGAGTGCCCAGAGCAACTTCGGTCGAACTTTTTATAGCTTGTAAATTGGCATCCGATTGTGGAACTTCAAAAACGTTGAAGCAAAGTGGCCCCACGTGGTGAGTAGCTAGCGCTACTTCCCTACTCATTGCTTGGACTAGCCGCTTTCAAGATGGTTCTGCGTTGGCGATGAGTATTTTCGTAATTGAAGATGGCCAACAATTGGGTGGCTGAGAAGCCTTTAAGAGCCGCCACGATTTCTTTAGCCGTCAAATCATCGTAATTTTCAATTGGCAGGTCCGAAAAAGGCTCTACAGCCTCGGTAGGAAGAACAGACTCTTTTGAAGAAGAGTCATGAGAAGTCGCACAGAACTGTTGAATTTTCTTTTGTGCAACATCAACAGAAAGTTTCCCTATGAACCGCGCATTTCTCAGATGCTGATCGACGCGAGTTGACAGATCTTTCAACGACTGTTGTTTCATGGCTGCAGTCTCTTACTTCACCGCAAAAATAGGGCAAGCATCATCGCCGACTGGACAGTTTGGAGCACTGCGTCGCACCAAAAGGAAACATTGCGCGCACATCTCTTCACCAACTTGACGTGGCTGCAGTCGGTCGCCATCGGTATTGCGTTCGTCGACTTCGCCTTCTTCATCATCATCTTCAATGGGAACATCGTCGGCGGCAACGAGGCGATCTTTCAGAATTTTATCGAGATCTTCTTCAACGTCGTCTGGGGTGGTGAGATCATCGTCATCTTCGTCATCGCCGGCTGCAGCACGACGAGAGGCGGGCGTCATCGCTTCTGTGTCGTCTGTTTCATCTTCGTCTGCGGCGACAAAATCTTCATCTTCAAGCAGCGGGTCGTCTTCTAGTTCTTCTGCAAGATCTTCAGGGTCGAGATCGGGGTCAAGGTCGTCAACAAGGGCGATGGCGTCTACATCGTCGCCTTCTTCAATTTCAATTACTTCATCTTCTGGATCGATATCTATTTGTTTAGCTGGCTTCTTTTTGCTGCTTGCCATAAACCGAAACCTTTCGTTATTGCTTTGGGGGCGAGCGAACTGTAGACAATCTGCTCACCTTCAGCGCGTACCATAGGTGCTAGCCGGTGCATCCGTGCAAATCGTGCGAAAATCTGACGAAAATTTTGCGATTTCACCGATTTTCAACCTTTTGTGATGGCGGTCACCCGTTGCGCTTAGCCTCTGCTCGCCGTTCTGATTCAAGACGTTCCAATTCTGGTACATCTGTTGTCATGTGGATCATCGCCTCTGCTACTGCCTTATGGCCAGCCTGATCGCGAATGAGCGCATGCATGTCGAGTGCCACTTTGCGGTATGCCGGGTGGCCTTGTGGGCTAGAGCGCAATTCCAGCATGTGCATTGCTTCTCTGGCATTGAACTGCATGACATAGCGAATGCGATACGCCATTGATACGGCATAAGCGGCCTGAGTGGGATATTCAGGAAGAAGTGCGTCGTAAAGATCTGCTGAACGTTCCATGACTTCATCGAACGCTGAAGTTTGAGATGCGTCGTCAACAATGTCTGGACGAACATAACCGTGATTCGGCGTTAAAGGCTGCCACTCAATGGTGAGCATCCGGTGGCGCTGCATATCGCGAAATGCGCCGTAGTCAGAGAGCACATCAAATCGATAGTCGGTACGTTCAAACGCGCGCCCTGGCCTATGGCGCCTATTTGTTCTGTCGCCCACGTAAGCGCGTATGAGACGTACTTTTTCATCGTGGCTCATACTTTGAACTTTTCTGTAAATTTGTGACTCGCTGAGCGCTAAATGGCTATAGCAAATTGCCGCTAAAAGCTTGTCTTCGCCTTCTGGGTCGAAGTCGCTCAAAACAACAGACTCTTCTGGCTGTGTTTCTTCAGATGCGAAGAGGTCGTGAACAACTTGCTTCGTATCTATTGATGTGTCTGAGAGGTATTGAGACCAACGTCCGCCACGGTCTGGCTGGTCTACTCTGCGCAGGAAACTTGGAACAACTTTGCGCAGTTCTGTCAGCATGAGATCGGCGTAGAGGCGAGCTTCTGGCAGCGGGTTCGCCCGCATGCGTAGCAATAGGGCTTCATACGCCTGGCCGCTGCCGTAGATGCCTACATTCGATAAAGCTGAGGCTGGCAGTAATCCACGCACAGCGTCGAGTGCTTTCGCCCGAGTGGCTTGCCTGTAAATGAAGTCAGAGTCTTTAGGGCCTTGTGGAACAACTTTGCGTACGTGGGTAGTGAGTGTCTCAACAAGACCGCTATACGAGTCGAACATGCGGTCCATGTCTCCTACGTACCGTGTACCGAAACGACCAGATAACACTTCTGGATCACGATAGAAACGGTACCTACCGCCCAGACGGTTGTCGTAAGAGATATAGCGCGTGCTTTGCTCGAGGTAGCTCATTAAGCGACCCCATTCAAGAATTTTGGTCAGCAGGTTTGACGCTTGTTCACATGCCAGGTGCACGCCACCTAGTTGGGCAACGGAGTCGTCTCCATATTCCACAAAGATTTTTTCATAAAGGCTTTCCGCCCGCTCAATGCCAATAGTTGCATCGAGAGAAACATCTCCTTGTACCTCGAGTTCATTGACGAACTCATCGAGAAAGAGCCTGCGCAAACTTTTTGCACTACGGCTGTAACGGGCAAACAGTGCACCCTTCACCACCTCAGGGAGATTAACGAGGGCAAATACGGGGGAATCGAGATTGGTAAAATACCGTTTCAAGATGTCAGATTCAGCGGGAGTGAACTCCTCGGGTACATAGACCGTCACGACGGTCAATGTTAGAAGTCGCGGGCGTCAGGTTGAGGGATCATCTGCTAAATAAGTCCGACCGGCCTCGGGCCGATTCGGGCAAACTCTGACGCTGTTTCGGCGCCTGCAGCATCGTCTAGGAGTGCGTCAAGAGCCGTGAGCGCCAAAATTTTGGCTCCGTCGATGACCGCCCTGTCGCCTTCCTCGGCTCTGGCGTATTCGGCAAAGCGAGGGGTATGTATTGGCACGCCGTGAGGGGCAACTTGGATCATCGGGTGAATGGACGGAGCGAGATAGCTCACATTTCCCATGTCGGTCGAACCAACAACCACTGAGTCGCTTGTTGGGCGTTGCGGCGAGCGCCCGACGAGCTGTGCGTTGTGTAAATACAAGTTCAGAAGTGACTCTGAATCGCGCATATCGGCGTAGGCGTGGTTTTCCCATTCCACTTCAACAGTGCAGCCTGCACTGATTGCCGCGCCATGAAAGCAGGCCTCTACCCGCTCTTTCAGGGGTTGCAGCGTGTCGAGTGAATCGGATCGGACATACCATTGTTGAGAAGCGAAATGGGGAACAATATTTGGCTTGTCACCGCCATGGGTGAATATTCCATGAATCCGTTCAGATGGCTTGATGTGCTGTCGTAATGCGCCAATTGAGCTGTAAGCCAGCACTGCGGCATCGAGAGCGTTCTTGCCTAGATGGGGGGCGGCAGCGGCGTGTGCAGCGTTGCCATGAAACGAGGCGCAGCATTCTTGGATGGCGATTGCTTTAATACTCGTGAGATCAAAATCTGCTGGATGAACCATCATTGCGGCGTCGATGCCATCGAAAGCCCCTTGACGCGCCATCGCGATTTTTCCTCCTCCGCCCTCCTCGGCAGGAGTACCAAAGACATGAAGCTCACCAGGGAGGTTGCTCATGAAAGGTTGCAAAGCGAGAGCGGCGCCGAGACCTGATGCCGCTATGACATTGTGTCCACATGCATGACCAATTTCTGGCAATGCATCGTATTCGCACAAGATCGCAACACGACGAGACCCTGGCAATAGTGAACCACTCTCGCGTGCGGCGAACGCTGTTTCTAAACCGTAGGCGCCTCGTTGCACATTTGTGAATTGCGTGCTGAGAGCATCTGTGAGTAGGTGGTGGGCATGGGCTTCTTCGTAATTCGTCTCGGGGTGAGAATGAATATCGTGGCTGATATCTAAAAGTTGCTCTGCTAACTGATCTACGCGAAGCATTATTTCACTCTTCAACTCTGTGATGTCTGAAATGTTCATTTGCTTCTCCTCGACAGATTTACTCTTGATCGCTGGGTATATAGATATTAATAGCATCTGCGATGACCGATATTTTCAACTCAGTCGCACGGCCAATCTTCTTCCCATCAACAAAGATGGGCAGAGATTTATCGAAATGGAAATATTCGGTCGTCACTTGACGGCTTTTCATTTGCGGGTGAGGGAGATGACTCCCCTGCGACACTTTCATGAAAGCCATGAATCGCTGACGAACTCCCATTTCGCGCGCCATGGTCAACAATTCAACTTTTGCATCATTTGGATGTGACTTGGCGAAAACTCTTTTTCCTTTGTAGAAAGCAACGTTGCACAAAAGATGACATTCGCCCCAAAGTAAGTGCCCAGCACGTAAATGCGCGGCAGCTTGAAGTGTTGCTCCATCTATAACGACCTCAATAACGTCAAAAGGAAGTTGGCGCCACTCCACCTGAGTGTCAAATTGCTTGCTTGCGGAGCGCTTCCGCTGTCCGCTGCCGATGGTTTGAGCGATATCGCCTTTGGTGGGGAACGCTAGATGTGAGAAAACGTCGTGATCGCTTTGTATACAAACAACGCCTTGCTTGTGAACCCGCTGACCCCACTCTTCGCCTTTCGCAATAACCATTAGAGTGCCTCGTTACCCACGACTATTCCTCTAAACATCGCTTCACTGGCAATACGTGCCGACTCTCGAAGCGTCTGGTCGATAGCTATTCGTTCCATTTGGCGCAATAGGTCGACAATTTGGCGAATTGTGCGTACAAAGTCTCCGGGGCTCATTTCGGGAACAGTATCGAGAACGCTTGTCAGGCTTTTCCCTGCGGCCCACAAGGCCGCACATTGCGCGAAGTTGGGATCGGGAAAGCGGTGCACCGGCAAACCGCTAGCAGTTTGTATATCTTGAATCTCCATACTGAGGTCTTCTACGCGTTCAACAACTTCGCGACACCTCTTTGATGGATACGGAAGATCGTCTTGGTCGCTATTGCGACGCTCATAAACAACGCACGACACTGCAGCAGCAAGGTCGATGGGCTTGAGACCATCAAAAATGCCTTGGGAAATGGCTTCAGCAATAAGGATGTCGCTTTCATGAAACACGCCGGCGAGAACTGAACCCTTCGCGGTTAACTTCCAGGAATCGATGTATCCCAATTTTCGTAACAGTTCCAAAACGCGGTCAAATGAGGCCCCGACCGATTGGGTCTCACTTTTCAGATGACGCTCAAGACGTTCAATATCATTACGAATGCGATCAGCGGCATCGGCATGTTTTAACAAAATGGAAATTAAAGGATCATTTGCTACATCTACTGAAGCAAGCGCATCGTCATCAACAGTCTGGCTGCTTTCACCACTGTCGTTTTGTGAAAATACCCAGTTGCACTCGTTGATTAGTCGGGCCACCTCTCGAAGGGCGCCAGGGTTCCACTGCGAAAAGTCAGCATCAAGATCGACGTGTTTAATGAAAATAGGCTCACCAATGAGGTCCTCATAAAGAATGCCTCGCACAGACTGCACTGCATCGGCAGCTGTGATCTTGATGCCGCGACGCCTATTGGACGTAGCCAACACCATGAATTTTTGGTATGGAGTATCGCGTGCGTTGATTAACTCATCAGTTTTCAATGCAATGATGTCGCCAGGACGGAAGGTGTTCCACACTTGCACAGAATCGGCGAGCGTTTTTGATGCACCCTTTTGGCGCTGCAACCCATGCAGGCGTCGGTAGCTCCAAATATCTCCATATTGAGATTTAGCTTTTTCTTCTTCGACGCGCTGTTGCTCTCTCTTCTTTTCAATCGAGGCTTGCATCGTCACAACTCCGGAATTCGCTTGATACTGAGCAAAAGACAGATTGAGGAGATGGCGAACTTCGCCTTCAGAGTGGCTATTGACCAAGTTGACTGTCATGTTGTAAGTCGGGCGAAACGCCGACGTGAGATTAAAGCTTTTATTTAATGAAAACCGGCACACTTCATCAAATCCAACGAACGGACTCCACAACGTTACGGCATGACCAACATCGTCTATGCCTCTACGACCTGCTCTGCCGGTCAGTTGTGTGAAATCTGACGGTTTAAGAGGTACGTGGTTCTCGCCTGTGAACCTTGTGAGTTTGTCAATGACAACAGTACGAGCTGGCATATTAAGGCCAACCGCAAGAGTCTCTGTCGCAAATACAACTTTCAAAAGACCCAGGGTAAAAGCTTCCTCAACGATTTCTTTAAAGATTGGCACCATCCCAGCGTGATGAGCTGCGACACCTGTGGAGATCAAAGATAAAAATCCTTCAAAGTCGAGCGCATTTTTTTCATCTGAAGAAAGCGTCTGGGCTCGATCTTGTGCAATTTTGCGAATTTGTTCGGTTTCGCTCTTCGTTGCAAATGAGAGAGCGCTACGGCGAACACCGCGTGCTGCATCGTCACATTGATTACGACTGAAAATAAAATAAATAGCCGGCAACATGTTTGCATTAGCCAGTTGTTCAACGACCTCATTGCGGTTCGGCGGTCCGAATCGGCTCTCGGAGGCTTGTCGACCCTTCTTCTGTTGATTGCCATGACGAGATGAGCCGCTTGCCTGTTTGGCCTGGTCGGTGAAGGCTTTTTTTGCTCGTGGATTCACTTGATTATCAATGAGCGTTGGATACATCACCGTGTCGCCAGTTGCCTTATCGAAAGCCATATGGTGATGTTCAAGACTCACGGGCCGCTTTGTTTCAATAATTGCCCGGGTGTCTCCGCGAACAGTTGTCAGCCACTCGCTCACTTCTACCGCATTAGAAACCGTTGCCGAAAGGCAAACAAGGGTGACCTCAAGTGGAAGATGAATAATGACTTCTTCCCAGACCGGTCCTCTGTATTGATCTTGCAAAAAGTGAACTTCGTCGAGAATGACTACTGAAAGATTCTCTAACGAACGTGACGATGCATAGATCATGTTGCGCAATACTTCAGTGGTCATCACCAAAATTTTTGCATCAGAATTAATGCTCGTGTCTCCGGTGAGCAGACCCACATTGTCTGACCCGTACAATTCCTGAAAATCTCGAAACTTTTGGTTTGAAAGAGCTTTAATGGGAGCGGTATAAAAAGATTTCTTGCCCCTGCTTAAAGCTTCCGAAATTGCGTGCTCGGCAATGAAAGTTTTTCCTGAACCCGTCGGAGCTGCCACTAAAACCGATGCACCTTCGTTGAGGGCTTGTATCGCTTTTTGCTGAAATAGGTCTGGCAGGAATTTGGGGTTATTCATTGCCGGCTTTTTTTCTTCGCCATTGAATGAAAAAGCCGATGCCCACAGAGATGGCGTAAAGAATTGTCATTGGTATTGCGAGGGCCAACATGCTGATGGGGTCGCCAGAGGGCGTGATGAGAGCCGCAGTAAGGAAAATAGCCATTACAGCCCAGCGCCACTGCTTCAGCAGCAAATTGGGAGTGATGACGTTGACGAGTTGCATGAAAACGAGCAGGACTGGGAATAAAAATCCAACTCCAAAAGCAAGAACCATCAGAGTAACTAAACTTACATACTTCGTAATTTGGTATGACTGAGAAACATCTGCACCGGACCAGCTAATAAGGAATTCCAATGCCTTATCGAGGGTCCAATATGCGATGTATCCACCAAGAGCAAACAGGCTGACGCTGGAAATGATGAAACCTGTGGCGTATCGCTTTTCTCGCTGATGAAGTGCGGGCGCGGTGAACCGCCAGATTTGCCAAAGGATGACGGGTAATGCGGCGGCCAAACCACCATACGATGCAATGCGCATTCGTGCCGAGATGCCGTCTAGTGGCCCTAAACCGAAGAGTGTTCCATCACAATTGAAATCAGGCCGTGCCAAACAAAGATCACGATATGGCTGAGTGAGGAAACGCAATACAGGGTCGTAAAAGCTGAGAATGAGCAAAGCCCCGATAATGACTGCAAGTAGTGAACGTATGATGCGAAATCTGAGTTCAGCAAGATGCTGAGTCATTGTAATTTCGTCGGTAGAAGACCGAACTCCGATGGTTTTGCGGAACAACTTCATGGAATCTGGTCTTCTTTAGGATCTTCGGGTTGCTCATAGGGAATGAACTTTGGTTCATCAGACGATGGAGTCGCCGCATCGTCTTTTCCTAAAATGATCCGCTTCGCCTCTTCAGCAGTGTTCTTGATTTCCTGCAATGGGTCTTCGAAGCCAGTGCGGAGGTCGCGCTGTACCCCGGAAGCAACATTCTTGATCTCGTGGTAGACACGACCGAATTTGCGCATTGCCTCGGGCAGCTTTTCTGGGCCTAAAACAACCAGGCCAATGAGAAGCAGAAATACAATTTCGCTGCCAGACATATTGAACACACTTAAAGTCTATGAACTAGAACGGCGCCCCCTGTCATTATCATGGCAATATGGACGAAATAAGGCCTAGTCACCGAGACCTGACCTATATCGCCTTTGCGCATCGCGGAGCTCGGGCGTATGTCAGAGAAAATACCTTGGAAGCATTCCAACTTGGCTTGCGCCTGGGTGCCACTGGTCTTGAGTCTGATGTATGGATCACCAAAGACGGAATTCCCGTTCTCGACCATGACGGAGTAGTTCAAGGGCGGATCTTGAAGAAACCCATCAGTAATTACTTGCGCGAAGATTTACCCGAGCACATCCCAACTCTTCGAGATCTCCTCCTAATGACACCGCCGGAAGTAGCCATTTCTCTCGATGTCAAAGATGATGACAGTTTTGAAGCGGTCATCAGCGAGATTCGCTCAGTACACGGTGCGCACTCACCCTTTATCTATTTATGCCATCCAGATATAGACGTTCTTGAAAATCAAAGGCGCAAATCTCAGGGCATCTCACTCGTTTCTTCGACGCGACTGTCCAAATTAAAAAAGGGGCCCGAAATGCATGCGGCGCACATGCGTGATCTTGGTGTGGAAGTAATGAACATGCATCACACCGATTGGAACGGTGGACTAGTCGCGCTCTTTCAGCGTTTCGATCTCCAATGTTTCGCGTGGGACTGTCAGTTTGCGCGCAATATTCGAGACATGGCCAAAATAGGCATCAACGGAATTTTTAGTGATTGGCCAGATCGTTTCTACGATTAAAGCCAACGCCAACGGCTCAGAGGCCACAACACAACGAAGGCTCGACCAACAATTCTGTTCTTATCAACTGAACCAAACATCCGACTGTCCATTGACTGAGGACGATTATCGCCAAGAACGAAAACTTGTTTGGCTGGTACTACGACTTCTGCCATTTCTGGCTGCCGACAACGTTCGACAAGGTCATCTTGTTCTGTATCTCTGCCATCAAGGTAGGGCTCTTTCAGCGCAACCTTGTTGACGTAGACAATGCACTTACTGATGGAAATTTTCTCACCCGGAAGACCAACGACGCGCTTAATGAGATCATCGTGTTGAATTGACTCGCCATTTGATGTCACTCGGTCAAAAACAACTACGTCTCCTCTGTTTACATCATGCAAGCGGTAGGACAGTTTGTTGACGAGCACTCTATTTGGTTGGTAGAGCGTGGTCTCCATGGATGGGCCCGATATATAAAACTGTTGAAGAACGTATGTTCTAATGCCGAGCGCAACAACAAGTGCGACAACGAGGACAATGATCCAGTCTCGAACAGCTTTGAATGAATCTGAAGATGAAGAAACCTCTTCTGGGGCTTGTACATCATTGACGTCTTCGGGCACAGAAGGATTGTAGATGCCCTGAAGGTCAAATGATCAAGAATCCCTACAAAGAATCAATCAATTTTTGCACGCGATCATCTACGTTCTTGAACGGATTCTTGCAAAGGACTGTTCTTTGAGATTGATCGTTAATTTTCAGATGAACCCAGTCCACTGTGTAATCGCGCTTCTTTAATTGCGCAGCAGTGATGAACTGTGAGCGAAGGTGGGCGCGAGTCGTGGCAGGGGCCGTCGTGGTGGCCGCAACTATTTGCTCTTCGGAACAAATAGTTTTCATTATGTTCTTGTTCCGCAGGTGGTAATAAATCCCCCGTGTGGGGTCAATATCGTGGTACTGCAAATCGATGAGATGACAACGGGGATCACCCAATGAGATGTTGTGCTTTTCCGAGTATCTCGACACGAGGTGATATTTTGCGACCCAATCGACTTCGGTTTCTAATTGCAGTGGATCATTTTCAATAGTAGAAACGCAGTGTTCCCACATTTGTAGAGCGCGAGTTTCCTCCTCTGTGAAGCCAAAGCGCTCGCTATACGAAATTGCTTTGTCAAGATAGATGCGTTGAATGTCGAGCGCACTCATCTCTTTGCCATTCTTTAACTTGACCTTCTTCTTGCAGGTAATGTCGTGGCTTATTTCGCGAATAGCGCGCACAGGGCTTTCCAGGGTGAGGTCTCTGAAATCGATTTCAGGATTCTCAAACATGCGTAATACGCAAGCCATTGAACCAACCTTGAGAAATGTCGCATAGTCGCTCATGTTTGAGTCGCCAACAATGACATGCAAGCGGCGGTAATGCTCGGCATCGGCGTGAGGCTCGTCTCGGGTATTGATGATGGGTCTACTTCGCGTTGTCGCAGAACTAGAGGTTTCCCATATGTGCTCTGCTCTCTGTGCGATCGTAAATAAGGGTCCCTTTGCCGTCATGAGCAACTTGCCGGCACCACAGAAAATTTGTCGTGTGATGAGAAATGGAATAACAACATCTGAGAGACGAGACTGGTCGTCTGTTCGCGAAGTGAGATAATTCTCATGACAGCCGTATGAGTTTCCTGCACTATCGGTGTTGTTTTTGTATATATGGATTTCACCACGAATGCCCTCGTCGGCGAGTCGCTCTTCGGCGGAAATACGCAAATCATCAAGAATGTATTCCCCTGCACGATCTTGAGCTACGACGTCGAGCAAGGAGTCGCATTCGGCAGTCGCGTATTCAGGATGCGATCCGACGTCTAGATACAAGCGTGAACCATTGGGCAGAAAAACGTTAGAACTTCTCCCCCATGTCACCACCTTGCGGAAAAGGTAACGCGCTACCTCATCGGGGCTCAGTCGGCGTTGACCCTTCAACGTGCACATAATTCCGTACTCATTCTCTAGCCCGTAGATGCGTCTAGAGAACTCTTCCACGGCGCCCTTTAGATCTGCACTAGTGCATTAACTTCGGCATCATCAAGCCGAGTAAAGGCACGGCGATCACCCGTGCGATTCAGCACGGCAATTTCGCATTCTTCTACAGGAAGTTGTCGGTCAGGACCCGAAAGAGCATTTCGACACAACTGCACAACATCGGCCAATTTCGCAGTGTCTAATTGAGCCATTAGTGGTGACTCTTTCATGCGTGAGTAAATAGCGTCTGAGTCGCCACCTAAAACACAGAATTTACGTTCATCAAGAACGGTGCCATCGTAAAAGATATGGAAGAGCTGGTCATTACTTGGTTCATCGGCAACTTCGGCAACAAGAATTTCTACCTCAAGAGGTTTCATTTCATGCGTAAATATTTGGCCGAGAATTTGTGCATATTGATTTGCCAAACTTCGTGCATCTACATCGATACGCGAATACTGGTAACCCTTTAAATCGGCCGCGCGAACGCCTGAAACGCGTAACTGATCGAACTCGTTGTATTTACCAACCCCTGCAAATGCAATACGGTCGTAAATTTCACTTATCTTTCGCAATGTGTTCGAAGGATTCTCGGCAACAATGGCAATTCCTGCGGAGTACTGAATGGCAATGAGGGCTTTACCGCGAGCGATTCCTTTGCGTGCGTAATCGGCACGATCTTTCATGATCTGTTCTGGGGCTACATAAAATGGCATGCTCATTTCACACCTCCTGATTTCGTTCTTGATGCTCGGCAATAAGTTCTTCTACGAGTTGAGACAAAGTTGAGTCGTCAATACGTTCCCAGCCGTTTGCAGTAATTGATGCGACGATGGGATAAATGCCACGCAAGGTATCGGGGCCGCCTGTAGCTGAATCTGAATCGGCAGCCTCCCACAGCGATTTCAAGGCAAGACGAACGGCCGCATCTTGGGGCATGGAAGTTCTCCAACCCACTTTGATGACCGCTCCTGCGTGCACGCTTCCAGACCCTGTTGCAACGAATTCACGTTCTTCGTATCGTCCGCCCGTTGGGTCGTAATCCCACAAGCGACCGAAACCTTTCTGAAGGTCATACCCCGCGAAAATGGGGACGACCACAAGACCTTGCATTGCCGCGGGAAGGTTTCCCCGAACCATCATTGATAGCTGGTTGGCCTTACCTTCAAGAGAAAGTAACTGCCCTTCAACTTTTTCGTAATGCTCAAGTTGCAATTGGAAAAGTTTGATCATTTCCATGGCAGGGCCAGCAGTACCCGCAATTGCCACGCCGCTAAATTTGTCTGCCGAGACGACCTTCTCCATTGAGCGGTGAGAGATGACATTGCCCGATGTCGCACGACGATCGCCAGCCATTACTACGCCATCTGCAAATCGAAGTGCTACGCACGTTGTGGCGTGCGGAAAATGAACTTGCGCAGATGATTCGGTGAGATGTTTTTGAAACGGATCGATACCAACACGTTTCAGCAACTCGGCAAAACTTGCCCCTGGATGGTCGCCTGGTGTGAAAAATGGCATTGACATAGCAACAGTGTAGGAGTTATTCCCCACCCTTTTGTACGTAACTATTCACAAAATCCTCGGCATTTGTCTCGAGAATTGAGTCGATTTCATCGAGCAGGTTGTCGAGGTCAGCCTTCAAATTTTCAGCATGAGCATTTTTGCCGACAGATATATCTTCGACAACCTCAGCGCCGGACTCCTCTGGAGTAGAGACACTTTTACGAATTTTTTCCGTCATAGTTGCACCTTAGTATTGAAATTAGAACGCATCAGAAACTTTGAACGAAGTTAATTCAGAATGTTCAAGACCGAGGGCAAGTATCAGTTCCATTGGAGTGGAGCATGAACTAAATAGGTTTTCGGTGAGAGTTCGTGTTCCTCTCAATGGCTCCATCATTGGTATTCGTCGCAACGGGCCCTCTCCTACGTCGAAAATGAGACAATCCCAGTTAGCCGACACCACAAACTCTGGCCATTTCTGTAAACACATGCCACGGAAAAATGCTCGGGTGCTATGAGGCGGTTCGGTGCGCGCAGTGTCGGCGTCACCTTGTGTGACGAGTTTCCTCAAATTCATGCGCTCCGCAAGATTCTTTCCCGCACGCATATCGTGGTATTGCAGATCGAGAGCTTTCAATCTTGCATCATTTGGTGAGAGGTCATTCTTTTCTTGGTAGGCATTGATGAGACGCATCTTTGCGAGCCAATCGATGGTGTCAAATGAGCCAACTCCGCCATGGGACAAGTTCGAAAGCGTTTCGCGCCACAGAGCAAGAATATTTTCTCCTTCACGAGGAAAATCGTCGCTGCTCACGCAATCTAGACCGCTCTGCTGGTAGTAATTCTCGGCCGCTTCCAAAATAAGAAATTGAATCTCTAATGGGGTTTTCAATGTGCCATTGGTAAGACGAATTGCCTTTGACATGTCAATGTCGCGGCTGACCGCGCGGATGGTGCTTACAGGATTATCAATAATGAGATGCGCTGGATATGCTCCATCTTCAATCATGGCCAGCACGATGGAGGTGGTGCCAACCTTCAAATATGTTGCATATTCCGACATATTTGCATCGCCAACGATGACGTGTAAGCGACGATATTTATCTGGATCGCAATGAGGCTCATCGCGAGTGTTGATAATCGGACGGCGAATAGTGGTTTCTAGACCTATTTCTTCCTCAAAAAAATCTGCCCGCTGAGTGATTTGATATGAAACAGCATCAGGCTTCTCTGTCAAGAATTCCGAACCCACTTTTCCGGCTCCACAGTAAATTTGACGTGTCACAAAGTGCGTTGTAATAAATGTGGCTAATTGTCCGAACGGCGTTTCTCGTGACACGAGATAATTTTCATGGCAACCATATGAGTTGCCCTTGCCATCAGAGTTATTTTTGTAAGTGATAATTTCATGAAGATCGGGCAATAGGGCATTTGCCCTCTCCATACTCTCTTTAATAATTTCTTCTCCGGCGCGGTCGTACAGCACCACTTCCGTTGCAGTCCGACATTCAGGCGTAGAGACCTCGGGGTGGGCATGGTCTACGTAGTAACGAGCGCCGTTGGTCAACACTGAATTTGCCATGTGGGTTTCAACCTCTGGCGGAAATGCATCTTCTAACGAGAAGCCCCGCGCATCACGGTCTGGGGTCTCATCTCCGAAATCCCACTGAATGTTCTGCTTAAAAGCGCCGGCATAAGCGTTCACTAAAACTGACGAAGCGACAATCGGGCTGCTGTCGAAACCACGGGAAATGACTCCGTATTCCGTTTCAATGCCGCAGACCTTTGGTAACGCCATAAGTGACTACAGGTACTGACCGGTTACAACGTGATCAATTGCTTTTCCACCCGCAGCAGCGCCAAGGTCTGCGTGCTCATTAATAAGTGTGCGGATGAACACAATTCTTTCGCCCTTTTTGCCGGAGATCCGTGCCCAGTCGTCTGGGTTCGTGGTGTTGGGCAGGTCTTCATGTTCTTTGAACTCTTGGGCGATGGCTTCAATGAGATCACCTTCAGTGAGTCCCCTTTCGCCGGTTTCAATAGTGCGTTTGATTGCCGATTTCTTGGCGCGACGAACAATATTTTCAATCATTGCTCCGGACGAGAAATCGCGGAAGAACAGAACTTCCTTATCGCCATTTTGATATGTCACTTCAAGGAAGCGGTTTTCATCAGCATCGCTATACATCCGTGCGACACAGTGAGAGAGCAAAGATTCAAGAGCCGCCTCGGTGGATCCTTCAAATGAAGAGAGCAACTCGGTGTTAAGTGGAATTTCTGAAGTGAGGTAACGCCGAAAAATATGATGCGCTGCGTCTGCAGTCGGGCGATCTATCTTAATTTTTACGTCAAGTCTCCCGGGACGTAAAATTGCCGGATCGATGAGGTCTTCCCTATTCGTCGCGCCGATAACGATGACGTTTCTCAAGCTTTCAACACCATCAAGTTCTGCAAGTAATTGCGGAACAATTGTTGATTCCATGTCGCTACTGATGCCAGATCCTCGAATACGAAACATTGAATCCATCTCGTCGAAAAAGATAATGACTGGCCAACCTTCTTCACTCTTCTCGCGAGCTCTTTGAAAGATGAGTCGAATTTGTCGTTCAGTCTCGCCAACATACTTATTGAGAAGCTCTGGACCTTTGATGTTGATGAAGTAGCTGCGACCTTTATCGTGACCGGTTGCATCGGCTACTTTTTTCGCAAGGCTGTTTGCCACCGCTTTGGCAATAAGGGTTTTTCCGCATCCAGGAGGACCGTAAAGCAGGATCCCCTTCGGTGCAGGAAGATGGTATTCGGCAAATAGATCGGAATACAGATACGGGAGTTCCACTGCATCTGCAATGAGCTCTATCTGTGCGTCTAAGCCGCCAATATCGTTGTAGCTCACCAGTGGTACTTCCTCGAGAAGGAGATTCTCCACTTCAGGTTGGTGGAGCCGTTCAATGAGCAAATTGCTTTTCGGCTCCAAGCGCAACAGGTCTCCGGGTCGCAAATGCATTCCCCGCAACGAGTCTCCAAGTTCGCAAATCTTTTGGTCGTCGCCGCGATAGGTAATGACAGCTCGGAAGCCGTCTTCACAAATCTCTTTCAGTTGCACGACCTCGCCTGAAGTTTCGGGTTGACGCGTTGAAATGACATTCATGCTGTCATTGAGAAGCACCTCAGAACCACGCTCGAGAAGATCGAAGTCGATGTCGGGATGCAGCTGTACTTTCATTTTGCGACCCTGAATAAAAATGTCTATTGAAGAGTCGTCATTCTTTCCTACGACCACCCCATAGGCATGTGGGGGCTGAGTCAACTTTTCCACTTCTTCACGTAACTGAGCTATGTGTTCACGTGATTCGCGCAGCGTGTATGCAAGCTTCTCGTTTTGGGCCACGGCACGCGCTAGTTGACCCTTGGACTCGAGCAAGCGTGACTCCAGCGAGGACTTGTTCACTTGTGATTCAGGTTGTTGATTGTCGCTAGACACTGCAGTGGCTCCTGACCTCGTTTCCCTCATTATCTACCGAAATTGGGCAGCAAACACTAGCGAGGGCAAACAACTCGAAAAGTTCCTATTTGGGACTCCCGCCGTGTAGCATTTTGCCAGTCAGTACAACTGCTGAAGCGCAGTTCTATACAGAGGGAGCCCCCAACATGAAGGTCTGGATCGATCAGGATTTGTGCACAGGTGATGGTCTTTGTGAAGAGATTGCCCCTGACGTGTTCACTTTGCTTGATGATGGCTTGGCCTACGTCAGAGAGGGTGCCAAAGTTTTTGCAACCGCTAAAGGCAACGCGCAGGGTGCCGACGGTCTCGCAAACTTCCCCGATAGCCAAATTGACGCCGTTGTGGAATCAGCCGAGGAATGCCCCGGCGAATGCATCTTCATTGAGCCATAATCGGCTTATTGAACATCTCCAATAAATCTGGCAACTGTTAGGAAACCTGTATGCGCCACCATTCTGTGGTCTGGGCGTACAGCTTGGCCTTCAATATGCCATGTGCGATGTAAAACTTCTAGGGTTCTTTCGCTCGTCCAGCGCTCGTCGAAAGTTTCGCGTACTTGTACTGCTTGGGTGATGCTTGGCGTGTATGCGACCAAAATGCCACCGCGCTTCATTTTTTGTACTGCATGCGGAACCACAAGCCAAGGTTCTGGCAAATCTAAAACAACTCGGTCGAGATCGGTTGCATCAATTCCGTCGTAGCAATTGCGAAGTTCCACGTGGTAGTTCTTCAGAGCTTGCTCACCTAAAAAGCCTCGGACGTTTGCAATTGCACGATTCGCAAAATCTTCACGCAGTTCGTAGCCAGTAATGATGGCCCCGGCCCGCAGCATTGCCATAGAAAGCGCACCGGAACCGACGCCAGACTCCAAGACCTTTACCCCAGGTCGTATGTCGGCAATCATCAAAATTGTTGCTAGGTCTTTGGGGTAAATAACTTGAGCACCGCGAGGCATCTCAACAACAAAATCTTCAAGTGTTGGGCGCAAGACGAGATATCGCGCTCCTTTGGTTGAGACCACTTCAGCGCCATCTAAGCATCCAACGATGTCGATATGCGGCACGAATCCGGCATGACTATGAAACTCTCCGGTGCTGATGAGGTCAATGAGGTAGCGCCTTTTTTTGCGATCTACCAACATCACCTTGTCGCCTAGCGCAAAACCCTGAGAATCCATGCCTTTAGTATGACTGAACGAGATGGAACTTCATCACAGTTGAGACGTATTAATGAGTCTCTATGACTGCTTCTTTTGTGATGACGGTGACTTCAGTTTGACCCTTGGAGCGCACTAACCGGCGCACGATTCGAAATATCAAGTAAACACCACTTACCTTTCGCGAACGCGCGATGGCTGATGTCAACATCCTTTTGCCGAAAGGTATTCGTCCGACAAGAATGTATAAGGCCAAAGAAGCCAAAGTGGATTTTTTGGGTTTGCTCATTTTTGTCGGAATTGAACCCGAGTGGATCTACGCGTGCCGCGTCGTCGTCCGAAGAGATAACTGCACAACATGAGCGCAACGCTTGCAGCCGCTGCCACAGTAAGCACCGTTTGTTTCTTGTTTTCTAATTTCCCTTGGAAATCTTCTTGCAGATGTGCAAAACGTTTTTCCAAGTCTTCTCGGGATATGCGTTCATTCGCGGTCATAAAGAATCCTTCTTAATGCTTGTCAATGCAAAGGCCACAACTACTCCGCATGCCAAGACACCAACAAAGTATGAAACAAATGACCATGAATGTTGGAATGACTCCCCCAAAACGTCTTGTGATACACGCACGACACCTAATACAAGGAAGACGAGTCCGGTACAGATGAACGCCATTGACGCGAGACCCCACAGAATCCAGCGCATCGCGCCGCGCAATGGTTCGATGGTTTCTTGTTTGGCGTACGAGACAACAAGATCTAGGACATCTTCATGTGGAGAGGGAGAAAAACCCATAAGTCCATTTGTAGCAGCGAACTCTGTAAATTACTCCAAAACGCTACGGCAGGACCCCAAAAGCCGCAGTCAAACTACGCGCTGGATACCGAGACAAACTGAGGCCTAATGCCTCCCATAGCGGTCGATAGTTCCCTTGGTCTGCAATGGCCGTGCCATTAAGAATGAAGGCAAAATAGAGAGGACTTGCGTCTTTTTGGGGCAGATAACCACTCAGAGACTTCACGTTCAGCAAGGTGCCCGTTTTTGCCCGTAATTTACCGGCTACAGGAGACTTGCTGAAAGTGTCTGAAAGAGTCCCTGTTGCTCCGGCAGTGGCGAGACCGTGGTCAAATACGGCAGATAGCTCGGGACGAGACAGCAGTGACACAAGTAAGGAACATGTCAGGCGATTATCGCGTGACAACCCAGAGCCGTCTTTGAGAACATAATTTGTAAAACCCCAACTGCTTAAGAGTTGACTTGTTGCTTCAAGACCAGATTCTGTGGTTCCTTTGCCGTTATGAGCGAAGCCAATGTGTCGTAACAGTATTTCTGCAGTGTTGTTATCGCTATTGGTCAGCATTTCAGCAATGACATCAACCAGTGGTGCAGAGGCAATGTTGGCAATTTCAGAGTCGCCTTCTCGCTTTGTTCCTTTTGAAGATGCTTCACCAGATACTGCTACGCCAATTTTTCGCAGAACCCTCGTAAATTCAGTTGCCGCAGCAAGGCTGGGGTCGTCGGGTTTGATGGGGTTCGAAACAACAACACCATCATTCACCATGAGTGCGCCAAGTGGACCACCCTCTACTCCCCGAACACCACTTCCCCACGAAGTCACGTAACGATTTTGAGAAAGCGCATCATCGTTGCCAACTACAGAACCTTGCACGGTGCGAATACCTGCATCGAATACGCGTTGTGCAAGTGCTTCAAGCGAAGTGCGCTTCAAGGTAGGAAACTTCTCCATTTGCGCGTAGTCGCTCGTTGTGAGCAACGGGTCGCCACCGCCAACAAGCGTGATGTTCCCGGTGATCTTTGAGCCATCAACATTGCCGAATACGCGTGTGGTGAAAACAGTTGATTGGGGAAGCAAAGTTGCCGCTGCCGCAGCAGTTACTATTTTTTGATTGCTACCGGGTATGAGTAATAAATCGGAACGTTTCTCGTAGATAGCGCCACTTCCTCGCGCCACTTCTAAGCATGCCTTACTCGGCATTTTTTGAGCAACGCTTGAGAGATCATTTGCTAGTGCTTCGCGTGATATTTCATTAACTATGTTCTGTGCAGTTCTGCGTGACGAAAGTATTGGTGTTGTCAAACTTTCAATACTTACAACGTCACTACCAGCAGTTCTCTGAGCGAGAGAGTTACCACCTAGCCACAAGGTGATTAACGGCAGTGCTCCGAGAACACCAACGACTCCGAGTACAAGCCCAGGCCGGCGTGTACGGCGTTGTGTGCTTGGGCGCGGTGTAGAGGTCATTGATGAACAGAAAGGTATTTCGAGTAGCGCACCATATGAGCTAGGGCAGCTACTGCTCTGTGGCCACTTGGAAAGCAATACCGACCAGTCTCACGTACCGTGCGTGGACCAGCGTTCTCTGGGTCTCCTATAGCTAATTCACTAGCGATGAGAATTGGCTTACCGGTTTCTTTGATAAGTTCATCTGCCGCTTCGGCGAAGCGAGCATCTTGGCGTTCGTGGTAAGCAACAATGCGCTCAAGACCATGGTCGGGGTAAAACTTGCCTTCATGCATCAGTCGGGCTTGGTTCGATTGAATGCCAATACCGAGATAAATGACGGCATCGACATCTTTATGACGAGCAATAAGCCCCATCACTTCCGGAATGGTGTCGCGAGTTTCTCCACCTGCGCAATCGACTGGGTTGCTCTTGCTCCAACGCGGTGGAAGCTTTTCATCGATAGCTGCCTTCAGGTCATCGGGTAGATCTACCAATGTCAGTTCTTGTGTTGACATCAAAGCGTCGGAAGTGACAACGCCCCATCCACCTGCCGTGGTCAAAATAACCGTACGTCCACCTTTGGGCAACGGCTGCGTAGCAAAACCTGCTGCAGTATCGAATGCCTCTTCAACGTTCTTTGCTCTGCTAATTCCACTTTGTCGACACGCCCCATCGAACACCTTGTCGTTAGCGGCAAGAGCACCGGTATGGCTAGCAGCAGCTTTTGCCCCCGCTTCGGTTGCTCCACCTTTCATGACGACCAATGGCATTTTCATTGTGACCTGCTGAAGCTGATCCATTAAGTGTTTTCCATCGAAGATGCCCTCTAAATATGCAAGCCCGACAGAAGTTTCCTCGTCGGTCGAATACCATTTCAGATAATCAGCAACCGACACACAAGCAGCGTTTCCCGCAGAGACAGCGCGGCTAACACCTACCCCACTTTGACGCGAGTAGTTCAGGAAGCTGGAAACAAAGTTTCCACTTTGACTGGCGACGCCAATGCGGCCTCGTGGGGGATACGGAGCAACGATCTGCGCACATAATTGAGATGGAGTACTTACTACCCCTTGGCCATTTGGACCCGCGAGCAAAATTCCCAGTTCATTAGCTAGTGCAATGAGTTCTTTTTCTAAGCGAATTCCTTCCTCTCCTGCTTCGCCGTAACCAGCAGAAGTAAGAAAGGCCGCTTTAATTCCACGCCGTGCACATGCCCTAAGAATTTCTGGGTTGGCGCTACTTGGTGTACACACGAAAACAAGATCTGCAGCATCTTTTGGAATGTCGTCCAAACTTGCCACCGTTTTTATACCTAGTACCTCTTCTTGGGAAAGATTGGTACCAAAAACCGCACCGCTATAGCCACTTGCCAAAATGTTGTGAACCGAAACAAAACCAAATTTCCCTGGATGACTAGAGGCTCCAGTTACCACAACGCCCTTTGGTTCAAAAAGGGCACGGAAATGCTCGTCATCTAATACAGACGATGCTAAGGCTTGATTCGTTGTGGTGGTGAATGCATCTTCAATTTCTACAAGAGCATCTACAGCTACTACTTCGCCTGTACTGGTCACAAGCAAAGGGTTCAGATCGATTGACGCAATATCGGAGCGTTCCACGCTGACATTTGATAGCGCCAATAAGACTCTTACCAGTGCATCAATAGAGACCGCAGGCTCACCGCGAAATTCGCCTAACAACTTTTGTGATCGCAGTTCAGTGACCATTTCGTGGGCATCGTGTGTGCTCAAAGGAACTGGTCGGAATACAACGTCTGCGATGGCTTCCGCCAGCACACCACCGACTCCAAGCATGACATTGGCGCCGAATTGAGCATCACGTACCACGCCAGCAATGAATTCTCGGCTGCTCTTGACCATAGGTGCAATCAGCACTTCCACTTCCCCATCGTCAGGCACAGCCGCAGCAAGAAGGTCATTGACGGCCTTCACCACATCGTCATTTGTTTGGAGATTTAATTTGACGAGACCACGCTCGGTTTTATGGGCAATTGAAGGGCCACACAGCTTTGCAACCACGGGCAGGCTCATTTGAGCCAGTACTCCGTTGACCTCGGAACTGTTGGTAACGACTCTTTCTTGCAAAATAGGGAGACCGTGCCGCGCGAGGATTTCTTTACTGGCGAATTCTGACAAAGTGCTCATGGCGAAAGATTAGTTCTTTAGCCACAATCAACTGGGCTCCCAGAGTGCGCCTTGAGTAGATTTCCTCCAATGCATCTCGTTTCTAGCCTCTTCATGGATAATTTTGAAACTCGCCAGGTTGCGGGTCCAGCCACTCGCATCGATATAACAGGAGCCTTCTTCTCCACTGTTGCGCAGGGCGAACTGCCACTTACGCTCACGCCCCACTTTGTTGCGCTCATCTTTTGTGAACCCAACGAAAAAGGCGAGGGTATTTTTGAGGTTGTTTTCCGTAAAGGAATTTCCCAAGACAGCGAGCAAATTGCACGCAACGTCAGTCCATTTCGTGTTGATCCGGGGAAGTTCACATATCGTCTTGTGCGCGCCGAACTGGAATTCACCGAATATTGTCAAATTTTCGCCCATTGCCGTCTGAACCAAGACGCGTGGAACATCGTGCCGTTAACCCTTCTCCCCCCTGTCGCCGATTAGTCTTTCGTTGTGACAACAGCACCTTCAATCGGGTCACTCGACCCAGCATCTTTCGATGCGAACGCAATTGCCATTATTCAAGGTTTCGCTATGGACGCACCGTTTTATGCGAAAAGTGGCCATCAAGGTACGGCGATGACCCTTGCTCCTCTCGCCCATGTCTTGTATTCACGGGTGATGAACCACAACCCAGCCGACCCACTGTGGTTAAACCGTGACCGATTCATTTTGTCCAATGGTCACGCTTCCATTTTGCAGTACGCCAACCTGTTCCTCAATGGTTATGGCCTGGAAATTGGAGACATCAAAGACTTTCGACAGTTGGGTTCTTTAACTCCTGGACACCCAGAGGTTGGTCATACAACTGGTGTTGAAGTCACTACCGGTCCGCTTGGCCAGGGTTTTGCGAACGCAGTTGGTATGGCTATTGCCGAATCTCATCTACGCGCCGAACTGGGCAGCGACCTTGTTGACCATCACACGTATGTGATTGTGGGTGATGGTTGCTTAATGGAAGGAATTAGCCACGAAGCGGCATCTTTGGCGGGTCATTTGAAGCTCGATCATTTGGTAGCAATTTTTGACGACAACAAAATCACCATTGACGGTGCATTGGACCTCACTTGTTCAGACAATGTTGCTGAACGCTTTCGTTCGTACCAATGGAACGTTATTGAGTGTGAAGATATTTCTCAAGACTGCGACGCATTAGAGAAGGTCCTCTTGCGGGCTAAACAACATGTTGGTCAACCAACTCTTGTCATTTTGCCAACGCGAATCGGCTTTCCATCGCCAGATTTCGCCGGCAAGCATGCCGCACATGGAAACCCATTTCTTGAAGATCACATCACTCGAACTAAAGAAGTCATTGGTATGCCCAATGAAGCTTTTTGGGCACCAACCGCAGTTGTTCAACAACACAGACAACAC
>CAIOHI010000219.1 GCA_903858075.1 uncultured Actinomycetes bacterium | reverse complement strand
GGCTTCATCATCACTGAAATGACACGTGCCGCACTTGAAGGCATGGGCATGGACAAGTGGATTGCTTCACGCACACCAATGCGTCGCTTGGGTGAAATTCCAGAAATTGTTGCACCAGTGATGTTCCTCGCTTCCGACATGGCTGGTTACATCACCGGCCACGACCTCTTGGTTGACGGTGGTACTAACGCAGGTAACGGCTACTACCAATTGCAGCCAATCCACCACGCCTGGAACGGCGACACCGCACCAATGGCACCAGGCGCATACCCTGGCCTCTTGCCACGACCAGAATGGGCAAACCCACTTCTTCCTGGAATTCCAGGAGTGCATTACCCAATTCCAGAGTAAATACGGCAACCCATGTTTCATGGGTGCGCTACCTTCACATTGTGGGTAAAAAGAAGAAGCCAAATGCTTTTGAAGAGGCACTTTCCGAACTGCGAAAAGTAGTTCCGGCAAGTGCCTCTTCGCATAGTGCCCCAGCCCCCAAAGTCAAAGAAGAACAACGCATTGTCACTGCGGAATTCTTGCAACGCAACGACGATGGTTCCTGGAATTGGGAAGAGTTCAACGGTGGTCTCACAGGAGTATTAAGCACAGGGCTATCTGCTGCCCTTGGCGCACTCCAAGAGTCCGACACCGTGCGCTTGCAAGTAAGTATTACTCCTACCACATGCACCGTTGAGCAAATTGTTCCACGTTCTTTGCGCCAACTGCCCGATAAGGAACGTCGCGAGCGTGTGCGTGAAGTGAAACGACGCCATGCACCTCCACCTCCACCGCAAAAGAAAACGCACCTCAACTCTGCACCGCCTCCTGGAACACGCCACATCATTCGTGCCCGCGTTACCGCACTCACAGAAACCTCTCTCACCTGGCAGGCAATTGACGGCACTGAAACCATGACCTCGCGTTCAACACGTGCACACGAATTAGAAGTCGAGCAGAAAATTAACATTGTGTTGGAAGAAGTCGGTAAACAACTCAACTTCGTAGATTTTGTTGCACACACCTTGCTCACAACGCAACACTCACTTGGCGAACTCACGCTCGACGCCATGTACGTTCTTGAACCTGGCGACATCGTCGATGCGTTTCTTGAATTTTCCGGAATACCAGGAGTGCACGATGCAGACCGCATTGGCAAAACACGTCCAGCCGTCTTCATTGGAAAAGTAAATGCCAACACCTTGTTACTGCGTGGCCTCACCGATGGTGCTGGGTCGTACGGGCAGCGGTCGGGAAACATTGCCATACGCGACTGGCAAGAAGCTGGCCTCAAAAAACCCAGCGTGGTACAGGAAAAAGCTCAAGAGGTCGACATTGCCGATGTATGGGTAACCCGCGGCAAACTGACTGCACACGACCGTTCCGCACTCGGACTCCAATAACTCCCCGAGTCACAGCACCCAAGGCTCATCGGCAAGACTATGCCTATGGGAGAAAAGGAATACCGCGTTACATCACCACTACTGGGCACGGTCATCGCTGTCCATGCAACTGCTGGCAGTGCTGTCACCGCTGGCAAAGATCTCATTGTTATTGAATCAATGAAAATGGAACACCCAGTATCTGCCGAAGTTGATGGCGCTGTTTCGCTTGTACACGTCGCAGTTGGCGACACCGTTGAAGAGGGCCAACTGCTTCTCACCATCACTCCAGGAGTTGTTGCAAGCGAAGTAGGTGTTGTGCAAAATGCACCCACCACAGAACGACAAGACCTCGCCCGCTACCAGAAGCGCCGCAGCTTCACCACCGATGCAGCGCGCCCCGAAGCCATGGCAAAGCGCCACGGTCGCGGCCAGCGGTCGGCTCGTGAAAATATTGCTGACCTCGTTGACGTAGGTTCATTTCAAGAATTCGGCAGTTTCGCTATCGCCGCTCAGCGCCAACGCCGCACTTTAGAAGACCTCATTGCCAATACGCCTGGCGATGGTCTGGTTGGTGGAATCGCCACCATCAATAGCCACCCATGCGCAGTTGTTTCCTACGACTACACCGTTCTTGCTGGCACGCAAGGCCTACTGAATCACATCAAAAAAGATCGACTCTTCGCACTTATCGCAGAACTGCGCTTGCCTGTCATTCTTTTCGCCGAAGGCGGCGGCGGCCGCCCCGGTGATACCGATTCATCCGGAGTGACCGGGCTACACACCATGGCCTTTGCGCTCTTTGGGCAACTCTCTGGTCTCGTACCCATGATTGGTATTACCTCGGGTTACTGCTTTGCAGGTAATGCAGCCCTCTTAGGTTGCTGCGACGTCATCATTGCAACAGAAAATTCAAACATTGGCATGGCAGGCCCCGCCATGATTGAAGGCGGCGGGCTCGGCAAAGTTGCCGCCACCGATATTGGCCCCATTGACGTGCAAACAAAAAATGGTGTTGTCGATATTCGTGTTCCCGATGAAGCAGCAGCTGTTGCAGCAGCAAAAAAGTATTTCAACTATTTTGTTCAACCACGCACAGCAGCACAACCTGGCAACGACGGCGCATTACGCGATGTTGTTCCTGAACAGCGCACACGCATTTACGATATTCGCGCTGCTCTCAGCGCAATTTCTGATGCTGGTGAATTTCTTGAACTTCGCTCTGCATTTGGCGTTGGCATCGTCACAGCACTATTGCGCATTGAAGGTTTTGCCGTCGGGCTCATTGCCAACAACCCTGCACACCTCGGTGGCGCAATTGACTCCGATGCAGCCGATAAAGCGTCACGGTTCATTCAGCTCTGCGATGCGCACGATCTTCCCATTGTGTCGTTGTGCGATACACCTGGTTTTATGGTTGGCCCCGAAGCAGAAGAAACTGCTCAAGTACGCCACTTCAGCCGCATGTTTGTTACCGCAGGCAGCATCACTGTTCCCTGGCTCACCGTCGTTTTACGTAAGGGCTACGGCCTTGGTGCCCAGGCAATGGCGGGCGGCAGTTTCCACGCCACATCGTTTACTGTTTCTTGGCCAACTGGCGAGTTCGGCGGCATGGGTTTGGAAGGCGCAGTACGTCTCGGTTTCAAAAAAGAACTCGATGCCATTGCCGACCCAGCTGAACGCAAAGCCCTAGAAGACAAACTCATTGCAAGTGCCTACGAACGCGGTAGCGCACTCAACATGGCTTCGCATATGGAGATAGACGAAGTCATTGACCCTGCCGACACACGCATGCGCATTGCTGGCATGCTGCGCAGTTACCCACCTACTCCACAACGCACTGGTAAAAAACGCCCAATGATCGATACGTGGTAACTATTCCGCATCAGGTTTAAAGAGTGAATCAAGGACGCCATCTGCAGGAAGCGGAACAAGTTCTGCATCCACTTTAAGTTGGCTGGCAGATTTATCGTCACAGAACTCACAAGTAGAACCGCCTTCACGCGAAATGAGCGGCGTAAGTTCAATTGTTCCTGAAGTTCCCGACCAACCACCAGTGGCTTGACCTGGGGTGACGGCACCTTCAAGGTAGATCCAAGTTTCTTTCACCGGGTCAATAACTACTCGCGACAATTGATCGGGAAAGTTGCTGTCGTACACGATGATATTGAAAGTTCCATCGGCAGAGCGAGTAACACCTACAGGCAACAGCGCATGACCGGACGACT
>CAIOHI010000218.1 GCA_903858075.1 uncultured Actinomycetes bacterium | reverse complement strand
CAGGTGAGCATTGAAAATACGGAACTCGTTGTTATTGGCACCGTACATCATGTGCCAACTCCTGAGGCACTTGAAGTTCTACCCAATGTCGCAGTTGTGGTCAATAATGCGGGCGTCATTTCAGCAGTCATGCCAGCAGATTCACCTGCAGCCGATGAAGCCGTTCGCCAGGCAAAAACTGTGGTGAGACTAGGCCAACACGAGCGTTTAATGCCAGGGCTTATTGATACCCATGTTCATGCTCCACAATGGCCGCAACTGGGCACCGGGCTCGACTTGCCGTTAGAGAAATGGCTTTTCGATTACACCTTTCCCCTCGAAGCAAAATATGCCGATGCAGCATTCGCTCAGTCGGTGTGGAGCCACATGGTTCCTACCTTTTTGCGTCACGGCACCACTACTTCGGTGTATTACGCAACGGTCGATACACACTCCACAACTCTGCTTGCCCAAACTTGTTTAGAGCACGGGCAACGTGCTTACGTGGGTCGTGTTGCAATGGATCACCCCGAGGGAACTCCCGAGTGGTATCGCGATGCAACAGCACAACAAGGAATCGAAGCATCACAGCGTTCTATTGAAGAGATTCGTGCACTGGTGGGAAACGCAGGTTTGGTATCGCCCATTGTGACCCCGCGGTTCATTCCGGCATGTTCCGATGAATTATTGGCGGGGCTTGGTGAACTTGCGACTCGCACAGAAACGTTGGTGCAAACACATTGTTCTGAATCTCACTGGGAGCACGGGTATGTGCTCGAGCGCTACGGCCGTTCCGACACGGAAATGCTCAAGCACTTTGGTTTGTTGAAACAAGGAACAGTTCTTGCACACGGTGTGCATATTGGCGACAACGATTACGGCCTTATTAAAGAAGTACACGCGGGTGTGGCCCATTGCCCGATGTCGAACTCTTATTTTGCAAACGGAGTTTTCCCAGCACGGCGTGTACTTGGCATGGGAATTCATGTGGGGCTTGGCACCGATATTTCAGCAGGAACCGATGCCGGGCTCATGAAGCAGTGCGTGCACGCAGTGACATCATCACGAATGCTTGAAGACGGTGTGAACGGCGTTGATGGTGCTGTAGAAAATTCACGTATTGATATTGTCGCGGCGTTCTTTATGGCAACTACTGGAGGAGCTCGCATGCTGGGTCTCAATGCTGGCGTCATTGCAGCTGGGAATTATTTCGACGCCATTGTTGTAGACACTTCCGCCAGCGATTCTGGCTTACGCGTTTACGACGATGTTGATGGTGAAGAACGAATCTTTGAAAAAATTGTGAGGCTCTCTGGCCCACGCGATATTTCACATATCTGGGTTGCGGGAAAGAGAATTGAACAATAAAAAAAGGGGCGAGCCCGAAGGCCCGCCCCTTTTCATGAAAGAGAATTAACTCTTAGGAATTGAGCCTTTAACTCCCTCAACGAGGTAGTTCATGCCCATGAGTTCTTCATACGTTGCTTGCTTGCCAGCAGGAAGAATTTCCTTGCCAGTGTTGTCATTCAACGGACCAGAGAACATCACGCCTGAGTTGCCAACAATTTCTGCCTTCTTTGTTTCAATGAGTGCACGAGTTTCGTCGGTAACAATTGGTCCGAGTGGAGCCAAGCGAATGTGGCCGTCTGCCATGTCGCCGTAGTAGTTACCTGCAACCCATGTGCCATCGAGGATGGCTTGAATGCGTGGAAGTTCATATGTTGCCCAGTTGTAAGTAGCAGCAGTGAGCCATACTTCTGGGTAGTTGGTGCTTTGGTCACTGTCGTAACCCGACCATGGAACACCGGCAGCCTTTGCGGCATCACCAGAAGCTGGTGAGTCTTGTGCAACTACACCAATGGTGTCGGCTCCACCTGCAATGAGTGCCTCAGCAGTTTTGCGCTCGAGAGCTGGGTCAAACCATGTGCTTGTCCATACGAGGCTTACTTCTGCTTCTGGGTTAATAGAGCGTGCACCCAGGGTCCATGCGTTAATTCCGCGAAGTACTTCAGGAATTGGGAATGATGCGAGAAGACCAAGCTTGCCGGTCTTTGATGCAGCACCTGCGGCCATACCGGTGAGGAATGCAGCGTCTTCAGCAGCTCCGGTGAACTGTGAAAGGTTTGGTGCACTCTTGTAGCCGGTTGCGAATTCGAAGCACACGTCTGGGTGCTTTTCAGCAGCAGCAGCAAATGCATCTTGGAATCCAAATGAAGTTCCGAATACCACGGTGTTGCCATCGGCAATAAGGTCTTCAATTACTTGGCCGGTCTGGTCACCCTCAGGAACGTTTTCCTTGTAGGTGGTCACAATTTTGTCGCCAAACTTTTCTTGAACAGCTTCACGAGCCTTGTTGTGAGCAGTGGTCCAGCCACCGTCGTTAATGGGTCCAACGTAAACCCATGCAGCCTTCAACGGGCCTTCTTTTGGACGACAATCGATAGGTGCAGCGTCGGCTGACCAAGGTGCAAAGTTTGAGTCCCAAGAGGCTGGGAAGGTTTCACCCGTCTCTTCTGCAGGGGCGTCGGTTGTTTCTGCTGCGGTGTCATCGGTAATGACCTCTGCTGCAGTATCGACAGTCTCTTCGGTTGCGGCATCGCTGCCACAAGCAACAAGACCAGCTCCGAGTGCGAGGGTGGCTACCAGCGGTAACCATTTCTTTGAACGACGTTGAATCAAGGTTTTTCTCCTGGTTTCTAGGTGGTGGTGTAACGGCAAATTTGCCGCTGACAAGATCATAAACAGCAACCTGAATTTCCACCGCACCAAAACAAGGCGTAAACGCATTATTAACAAAAAGTCTACGAACACTTATTACCCAGGCTTGTGGGCGTCATCAATGGCTCAGATCGCCCGGTTGCTATTCTCAATGTCATGACTCAGCCGTCTTCGCGCATTGAGGGTCTCGACGGGCTTCGTGCGGTGGCGGTAATGACCGTTTTGGTGTCTCACATATTTCTTGCGGCGCCAGGAGTCTTGCAATACAGCATATTTCGCACCTTTGCACGCGGTGGGTTTCTGGGAGTCAACATGTTCTTCGTCATGAGCGGTTTTCTCATTACGTCGCGTTTACTGCAAGATCAGGAATCTGGTGGCCAAATTAATTTGCGGAAGTTTTATGCGCACCGGGCACTGCGTATATTTCCTGCAGTTGCAGTATTTTTAGCTGCTCACTATTTTTATGCAGTTAGAAATGACTTCCCATTATCGGGAACGGCAGCAAATGAATTTGCAATGACTAAAGCAACATTTCTTCAGTATGCGAATTATGCGGTTTATAAGAACCCCATGACGCAATTTGTTGACAACGTGTCACTGTGGTCGTTATCAATTGAAGGACAGTTCTATATTGCAGTGCCGATTCTCGTCTTTGTTCTTTTCCGCAAGAACCGAAATCATTATTGGCCAATTGGTGTCATTACTCTGGGTATTGGAATTCTTGCAATACAGCGAGGAATTGTCTACAACGACCTGGGTTGGTTTGCTGCGTATATTCGTACCGATACTCGCATTGAAAGTTTGATTATTGGGATGTTGGGTGCCGTGTTAATGATGAAAACGAATGTGGTGAAGCCCACGGTTCTTCGTTATGCAAGTTTCCCTGCCGTCATCGTTGTTGTCGTAATAGTTTTGTACGGTCGAGCCGATGGTTCTTTTATGTGGTTCGGTGGTATGACGCTGTTTGACATTGCATGCTTGATCATTGTTTTGGCACTCGCACAGAAAGTATTTTTCGCTTCTTCCATTTTGTGCTGGAAGCCCATTGCCTGGGTGGGAGTCATTTCCTACGGTTTATACATTTGGCAAATACCGGTGTTTCGCATTATTCAACGACATGGGGAAACGTTGTCGAACACCGAGCGATTGTTTCTTGCCATGAGCGTTACTTTTCTATTGAGCGCAGCTTCGTGGTATCTCATTGAGCGACCAGCAATGCGTTCGCAATGGGCGCAGCGACTAGCTGGAACTTACAGAAGTAAAACGCAGTAACACGCGAGCATCGTCGCCGGTGTCGAACACCGCTTGCACTGGCATGTTGATATGTACTTCGCTCGGCGCAACCCCAACAATGTTGGTGAGAATGCGCGGGCCTTCAGCAAGATCCACATAAGCAACTACGTAGGGGCCCGACTCTTTCCAGCGGCCATTGCCTTTGGCAACAATGCTGTAGGAATAAACAGTTCCGCGCCCCGACATTTCTTCCCATTGCAACTGAGTAGAAAAACACACCGGGCAATGAGCACGCGGATACCACACCACCGAAGTGCACGAAGTGCAACGGGGAAGCAGCAAAGTTTTGTTATGCAGCGCATCCCAAAAAGGCTGTGTTTCATTGTTCATTTCAACGTCGGCAAGTGGCAAGAACGACATTGCTATACCTCTTGCCCAAGAATGAGTGTGGCTGATCCCATGCGAGTTGCAAGGTTGCCGCCGGTTCCGTGGGCCAGTGCAAACTGACAATTGGGCACTTGCACTGCAGGGTGCGCCTCGTTGCGAAGCTGGCGCACTGCTTCAATGACTTTGGTAATACCACCGCGGTTGCTGGGGTGGTTATTGCACAGCCCGCCGCCGTCGGTGTTGAACGGGAGTTTGCCAAAGGGTGCTTGTAGCCCACCATTGGAAACAAACTCACCGCCTTTTCCTTTTTCACAAAAGCCGAGGTCTTCAAGCGTGGTGAGAACGGTGATGGTGAAACTGTCGTATATAGAGGCATAACGAATATCGCTTGGCGCGAGGCCAGCTTCGGCAAATGCACGAGGGCCAGACACCACTGCACCTGTATGGGTGAGGTCAATACGACCGTTATTCACGTGTTTCACAGCAAAGCCAGTGCCAAGTACAGGAACGCTTTGTCGTGAGAGTTTGCGTGCAACCTCTGGTGACACCACAACAAGTGCACCGCCACCATCGGTGACGACGCAACAGTCGAGCATGTGTAAAGGATCGGCAACCATTTTTGATTGCAACACTTCTTCTACAGTGACCGCATTTTGCAAAAACGCATTGGGGTTGTGCTGTGCGTGGCTCGCAGCAGCAACTTTAATTTCAGCAAGTTGTTCACTTGTGGTGCCAAATTCATGCATGTGCCTGCGAGCGGCCATTGCGTAGCCAGCAACAATGCTGAGGCCAAAGAAATTTTCAAACGATATCTCTGGTGCAGAACCAAAACGGCCAGCACCACCAATGCCTGCACCCGAACTACGAGGCAAACCCGCAAGTGTGATGAGCGCAACATGACAATGCCCAGCAGCAATAGCTTCGGCAGCATGTTGCACATGTAAGAGGTATGAAGACCCACCGGTTTCGGTGTTGTCGATGTGCGTGAGTTGAAGGCCTAAGTATTCGGCTATGGAAAGCGCACCAAAACCTGGTGCATCACCCGCGCAGAAATACGCATCAACATCGGAAAACGAAAGACCAGCGTCGGCAAGTGCACCTGCAGCAACTTCTGCATGTACTTGCTGCACCGTTTTGTTCGGAATGGTGCGCAGTGGGTGTTCGTATGCCCCTGCAATGAAAGCCTTGCCGCGAACGCTCATGACTTATGGAACGTAGCGGGCAATTGCTGCGGCGATTTCTTGTTCTGCTTCAGCTGCACCATTCCAGCCACCAACGGTGGATTCCTTATTGGGCTCGATGAGTTTGTAGACCTCAAAGAAGTTCGCAATTTCGGCCAAGAGAAAATCGGGGGCGTCTGAGAGATCGCGGTAATGCGCATAGCGGGCATCGCGTGACGGCACGCAGAGCACCTTGGCGTCGGGGCCTTTTTCATCGGTCATCCAGAACACTCCAATGGGGCGAGCCCACATGTGGCAGCCAGGGAATGTGGGCTGAGGCAACAAAATGAGGGCGTCAAGCGGGTCGCCGTCTTCGCCGAGGGTGTGGGGAAAAAAGCCGTAATCGAGGGGGTACTGGGTGGCCGTGAAGAGCGTGCGGTCGAGCCAAATGGCGCCAGTTTCATGGTCCATTTCATATTTATTGCGTGAACCCTGGGGGATTTCAACGATCATTTCAATTTCCATAGGTGTCACTTTATGCCGTCGCGGCGCCAGCGCGACAAAACAGTGCCGGTTAACTAGCCAAAAGCAACGCTGTACATAGACAGCGAGGAATACACGAACCCATCGGTCACGGTGTGTGGCGCTTCATTGGGGCGCCGTGCACCGAGGACGTAGAGAAGTGGCAAGAAGTGTTCTGGTGTTGGCACCGCATATGCCGCATCGGGGTGGCTTGCGTAGTTCACAATGGCGTCAACATCGTTGTTTTCAATTGCTTCAACGATGTATTTGTGGAAGCCGATGCTTGAAGGATGCGGTTCTGCATTGTCAGACCAGTTGATAGCACCCAAGTTGTGCACAATGTTGCCACTGCCCACAATGAGCACTTGATAGTCGCGCAGTGTTTGCAATTTGCGGGCAACTTGCAGGTGCCACGCTGCAGGTTTTGAAATATCAATTGACATTTGCACAACAGGAACATTTGCCTTGGGAAAGACGTGTCGCAACACTGACCATGCTCCGTGATCGAGACCCCATGTTGTCGTTACAGAAATTGGTTCAGGAGCAACGAACTCACGCAATAAATTGGTGACGTGTTGGGCAAGAGCTGGTGAACCTGGAGCTGGATACTCCACCTGTGAAAGTTCCGGTGGGAAACCGCTGTAGTCATGAATGGTGCGCGGCAGAGGATTCATTGCGACACACACACCTTGTGTAGTCCAATGCGCAGAGATGACCAAAATAGCATTGGGGTACACGAGGGTTCCCTTGTCGGTATTCGGTATTTCTTTATGCTTTAAATGCATTTTGTTATGCGAAGTAATGCGTTCACCAAATTCTGCCCATCCATTTGTGAACTCATTATGTTCAATGGCGTTCATGGGGCTTCCGTGACCAAAAAAGACGGTGGGTGATGCAGCAGGCATAAACCTTGTCTAGCATCTGCCCTATGAACTTCGGCAGGCAAAAAGCACTGATGGTGGAAGAGGCGAATGCGCTTCCAGGCAGAACTGAACAGTTCGTGTCAATTCCAGAAAAACATTTTGTACTCGATGCGCCTTTGGTGGCGCCGTGGCCAAGTGGAACCGAAACAGCGGTTTTTGCTTTGGGCTGTTTTTGGGGTGCGGAACGAGTGTTTTGGAAAATTCCCGGCGTGCACTCCACCGCAGTGGGTTATGCCGGTGGTTACACGCCGAACCCTGCATACGAAGAAGTGTGCTCAGGTCTCACTGGGCATACCGAAGTGGTGTTGGTTGCTTACGTACCCGCGCAGGTGACCTACGAGCAACTACTTAAAGTGTTTTGGGAAGCACATGACCCCACACAGGGAATGCGACAAGGTAACGATGTTGGTACGCAATACCGCAGT
>CAIOHI010000217.1 GCA_903858075.1 uncultured Actinomycetes bacterium | reverse complement strand
GCGCTCTGAGCGCAGTAATCCAATCATCAGCTTCGCGCCATCTGGTGTCGGCGTGCTCTCGAGCCGTATGTGCATGCTCACCTGCAGCAGGATATGAGCCCATAAATTTGACATCACCGTGCTTGGCATGCAGATCTCGTAATGCATCAGCCATTAACTCGTCTTTAATGTGTCCGTCTGCATACATGATGAAGCAGTAATCGCCCAACCCACCACGACGTGTTGGTCGCGAAAGCAATTGAGACAAGTTGATGCGACGAGCAGCAAACTCTTGCAAGATAGACAACAAGCTGCCTGGTTCATCGGCACGCTGAAAAACCACAAGCGCTGTGCGATCGTGGCCAGTTGGTGCTGGAATGCCCTCTTTTGCAACAAGAACAAAACGAGTTTGATTACCAGATTGATCTGCAATATTTTCGGCTAGTACTTCGAGACCATACAGCGATGCGGCGTTGCGTGGTGCAACCGCGACCACCGTGTTGTCTCCAGACTCACTGACCGTTCGCGCTGCTTCGGCAGTGGAATTAGCCACAAATACTTCCGCTTGCGGTGCATGTTCCCGGATGTATCCATGACACTGCGCCGTTGCAACCGGCATTGAAAAGATTTTGGTGATGCTTTGAAGAGTTGCACCCTTCTTCGCCAATATGCACATCTCGATGTCGAGCACCACTTCTCGCTGAATCAGCAAATCATGGTCAAACACCAGTGCATCTTGTGTGTAGTTAACAGTTCCTTCAATGGAGTTTTCGATTGGTACAAAGCCAAGTGAGACTGACCCGTCTTCGACTGCATCAAGCACATCAATAACTGTGCGAAATGGAATGTGTTCTGCACCTGCAAGATCGGCTTGACTTCGCAGTGCTTGCTGGGTGAAGGTGCCCTCTGGGCCCAGAAAGCCGATGCGTTGCTTTGGTGTTGCCATGACATATTTGAGTCTACGACAGGGGTCGTTGCTGGCTGTGGTAGATTTTGAAGCGCATGGGTACTGGCAACAATCTCTCCTTAACGGCGCCACATCTACAACGACTGTTGGCAGCCTTTGAAAAACTTGATGGTTCGAGGATTTTGCTCACGGGCGGAACTGGGTTTGTAGGGAAATGGATGTTGCAGACAGCCAAGATTGCCCAAGAGAACTCTGCGACCAAGATTCAGATCGTTGTGCCAACGAGACATCTGGCTGCCGACCACGTGCAAACAGCGATTGCAATTGGTTGCCCAAATGTCTCATGGGTAGAAGGTGATTTCTTGAATAATCATCTTGATCTTGGGCATATTGACATGATTATTCACACCGCAACGCCCGCCTCTGCACAGTTGAATGCTGAAAACCCCGCCGAGATGTTGCGCATCAACGTGGAGGCAATGGAGTTGGTATTGCGTTATGCGAGCGACAAAAAACCGTTGCTCTTCACTTCATCTGGTGCCGTATATGGCACGCAACCTCAATCTGTCAGTCATATTGCAGAAGGAAATGTCGAGCCGAATCCACCATCTGAACAACTCAATGCATATGCACAAGGAAAGCAGATCGCCGAGCGAATGTGCAGAGAAGCTGGAAGCAGTGGGCAGTGCTCGCCCATCATCGCCCGATTGTTTG
>CAIOHI010000216.1 GCA_903858075.1 uncultured Actinomycetes bacterium | reverse complement strand
TTGCAGAGTTGGGGCGCAAAGATGCGGTACTTCTCATAGTTGGCGGGGCAAGTGGCACTGAAGGCGAAACTGAATTAGCCCATGTCCATTCACTCATTGAAGAACTTGGTGTTGAAGGCCAAGTGCGGTTTGTTGAACCACAACCTCACCACATTTTGTCTACGTATTACCGCGCCGCAGATGTTGTTTTAGTTCCAAGCCGAAGTGAAAGTTTCGGGCTTGTCGCTCTGGAAGCAGCAGCGTGTGGAATTCCAGTAGTTGCAACTGGAGTGGGTGGGCTTCTTAACATTGTTGAACATGGCCGGACAGGTTTCTTGGTTCCTGATCGTCAACCAGATGTTTTCGCACGCCACATTGCAACCATTCTTGATGACCCGTCAGTTGCTGCAAATATGTCTGCACAAGCAGCAGAACACGCAAAGGCATACACCTGGAGCTTTGCTGCAGCCCGTTTGCGTCGCGCATACACAGACCTCACATCGCGTGACCGAGTTGTGTGTAAGTAGAAACAATAATGAGCGAGCTATTTGGTAACACGCATCTTGAACTACTAGATCGACAAATTACGTCGTGGTTAATGTCCATGATGGAACGCAACGACACAATCGTTGCAGTTGACCGTGGCGAACCAGACGAGCATCGCTGGTATGTGCGTATGCATGGGGAAGAAAAAGAGTTCACTACTGTGTGGTTCACACTTGGTCAACGCACACTTCAGTTCGAAACGTATGTGATGCCTGCCCCAGAAGAAAACGCTGAGCAGTTGTATGAACACGTTTTGCGTCGAAATGAATCTTTGGTGGGTGTGCATTTTTCCATTGGCATTGAAGACGCAATTTTCCTGCGCGGTGAATTGCCTCTGCGCATGGTCGACGAAGATGAACTCGACCGAGTAGTCGGAACCCTGTACGCCACTGTCGAGCGCATTTTCCCCACCATCATCCGAATTGGTTTTGCCAGTCACTTTGCTGACTGAGTAATTGCCAAACGGCACCAGTCTTCGCCCACATCTCAATTGCCGAGGGGCGGGGAGGTCGGGGAAGTCAGCCCCGTCCTCGGCACCATCGCTATTAGTGTTGGCGTATGACTTCACACACTCCACGGCTCGTCATTATCGGCGGGGGCAATATGGGCACTGCAATTGTCAGTGGCTTGGTGGCCAATGGGTGGGAAGCATCGAGCATCACGGTTGTTGAACTTGATGCAGATAAGCGCTCATCGTTAGAAACAGCATTCGCAGTTCGTACTAGCGCAACAGTTGTGGCAGGCGAAGGTGCACTTATTGCAGTGAAGCCGGGTGATGCTGCAGCAGTGTGTGCATCAGCAGCTGCGCTTGGAATTCCACGTGTGCTTTCCATTGCCGCGGGTATTTCTGTTGCAACGTTGCAAGATGCTGCGGGTACAAAAACTGCCGCAGTACGTGCAATGCCGAATACGCCAGCGTTAGTTGGTGAAGGAGTGTCTGCAATTTGTGGCAGCGCGCAATGCACTGAAACTGATCTTGCATGGGCAGAGTCGTTGTTGAGTGCTGTCGGCATCGTGGTTCGTGTGGATGAATCACACATGGACGCAGTGACGGCCGTTGCTGGTTCTGGCCCTGGGTATCTATTTCTCATTGCCGAGTCACTTCTTGACGCAGCGCTGGCCGAGGGATTACCTGGCGATATTGCCGATGCTCTTGTTCGCCAACTCTTTAAGGGTGCTGGCGCCTTGCTTGCTGAATCAACAGAAAGCCCAGCCACATTGCGTGAGCGCGTGACGTCGCCAAACGGTACAACCGCTGTAGGGCTTGGTGTTCTGGAGGCAGCAGGCATTCGTGAAACTATGCACAACGTGGTGAAGGCAGCTGCCGCTCGCAGTGTTGAAATGGGCAAATAGATCCCCTCATTTTTCTGTGAGGGGTAATTAACTTTTTTGCGACAACGGGTGTATGGTTGTGACACAGGTCACCAGCACCGGGAAACTAATGCTGGGAGTCGCGCTCAGCAATGAGCTGCGCCGAGAGGGCCGGTGCCGTCGGGGGGTTGGCACCGGTCCTCCCGTATGTCTGAGCTCAA
>CAIOHI010000215.1 GCA_903858075.1 uncultured Actinomycetes bacterium | reverse complement strand
GTACTCCACAGTGGCATTGAGGTCTTCTGGTGGGTTTGTGTCGTCATTAATGACCGCAAGCACATCGGCAATTGCTGCACCTTTACCAATTGCCTGTGAAGCCGACACTGCAAGATGCGGTTTGTTCGACATATTGACAAGCGCAACACCAGGTTTTGCTCCTAGTTGAAGGGCAACACCAACAATGGAATAGTCCATTGCGCGACGCACAAACTTCTCATATGCCCAACCAGCATCGGTGTGCTTAGGAAACTCAATTGCAATGAGTATTTCTCCTGGCTGAACATCGGTTTCTAGAAAGTCGACGAAGAAGTCTTGCGCTGAAATACGACGCTCACCATTTTTCCCAGCAATGACCATGGTCGCGCCTGTTGCCAACGCAGCTGCAGGAAGATCTGCTGCCGGGTCGCCGTGCACCAATGAACCACCGATGGTTCCACGATTACGTACTTGAGGGTCGCCCACTTCGCCAGCAACATGTGCGACGAGAGGAAGATGCTTCTTCACCAGGTCGGACTCTTCAATATCGCGGTGGCGCGTAAGAGCACCAATAACGATGTTGTTGCCATCTTCTTTAATGTACGACAACTCTTTAATGTGCGTGACGTCAATAAGTGTTGCCGGCGTCACCAAACGCAACTTCATGAGAGGAATGAGCGAGTGCCCTCCTGCAAGAAGTTTTGCTTCATCACCGTGTTCTGCAAGTAAACGAATTGCATCGGCTACCGATGTAGCTTCAACGTAGTCAAATTGTGCAGGTATCACTTGGCACCTCCAGATGTGAAGTTTGGATTTTCTGCTGCCCAGCGAACTGCATTAACAATCATTTCGTAGCCGGTGCAACGACAGAGGTTGCCCTCAAGTGCGTGGCGAATTTCTTCTTCTGTTGGGTTCGGGTTTTCTGTTAACAACGCCGTAGAAGCCATGATCATTCCTGGTGTGCAGTAGCCGCACTGTAGGCCGTGCTCTTGACGGAATCCTTCTTGAATAGGGCTAAATGACCCATCGGCCTGTGCTGCACCTTCGATGGTGGTGATATTGCAATCGTGAATTTGTGCGGCAAAAACTGTGCACGACTTCACTGCTTCCCCATCGAGGAGAACCGTGCATGCACCACAGTTTGAGGTGTCGCACCCCACATGGGTACCTGTTAAACCTAATTCTTCACGTAGATAATGAACGAGAAGCGTGCGAGCTTCTACTTCGCGCGAAGTGTCTTTACCGTTCACTGTGATTGCGGTACGAATAGTCATCACTTTGCCCCTTCTAAAATGTTCCATACTTTGATTGGTGTTACTGGCATGTCGATGTGTTTCACGCCAAGGTGGCTAAGCGCATCGACAACTGCATTCACTACTGCAGGTGGTGCGCCAACTGAACCCGACTCGCCTACGCCTTTGGCCCCAAGAGTGTTGCTGGGGTTTGGCGTATTGATGCGACCCGTGACGTACCCGGGCAGATCTGACGCTGCTGGCACGAGATAGTCCATAAATGTAGACGTGCGCGGTACGCCACTTGGGTCGTACAACATGTGCTCGTAGAGCGCTTGGGCAATGCCTTGGGCTACCCCGCCGTGCACTTGGCCTTCGACCAAGAGTGGGTTGATTACCGTTCCGCAATCGTCAACGAGATACATGTTGACAATGTTGACTCCGCCCGTCTCGCGATCAATTTCTACGACACAGCAATATGCGCCGGAGGGGAAACTGAAGTTGGGAACTTGCTGGAAAACCGTGGAGTCGAGTGCACCAGGCTCCATTCCGCCGGGAAGTTCCAATGGTTGGAAACTCTTCCATGCGACCTCACTCCATGGAACGCTTCGTGCAGGTGTGCCCTTTACAAAGAATTTTTCATCTTCGATGATGATGTCTTCAGCGCTTGCTTCCAACAAATGCGCAGCAATACGTTTTGCATTTTCATACACACGACCACTTGCAGTTTTCACACCTTCGCCACCAACAGCAACTGCACGCGAGCCCATGGTTCCGATACCTTGCGGAACAACCGCGGTATCGCCGTGCTTCACGCTGATGCGATCAAAATCGATACCAAGTTCATCGGCGGCAATTTGTGCATAGGTGGTGACAGTGCCTTGACCGTGAGGTGACGCACCAGTGAAAATAATGGCGCTGCCGTCGGGCTGAATACGTACTTGTGCCGATTCCCACGACGCCAAGTGCCCGAAAGCTTCGAGCGACCCAGGTGGCCCAAACCCAGCAATTTCTAACCATGATGCGAAACCAATACCAAGAAGTTTTGCACCAGGATCTTGACGACGCTTTTCTTGTTCCTTTTTCAAGTCGTCATAATTCACATGCTTCAACAATTCGTCGAGCGCTCCGGCAAAGTTGCCGCTGTCGTACATAGCTAGCGGGCTGTGTGTTGCGTAAGGAAATGCATCAACAGGAATAAAGTTTCTGCGACGTACTTCCACTGGGTCAATACCAGTTTCATCGGCAATGAGATCGATGAGTCGCTCGATGGTAAAAGAGGCTTCTGGTCGCCCCGCACCACGATAAGCAGCAACTGGAGTGGTATTGGTAACAACATTTCGCCACGAAATGGCAACAGCAGGAATGCGATAGCACCCAGCGGCCATTGCGGTAGTGAGAACGGGAAGACCCATGCCGGTGCCATTTGGGTACGCACCTTGATCTTGAGTAACCGTTAACTTCAAAGCCAAAATGCGACCATCGTTGTCGAATGCAACACTTGCATCGTGCTCTTGAGCACGGCCATGCAACATTGCTACTAAACATTCGCTACGTGTTTGCGTGTACTTCACTGGCTTGCCAATTTCTTTCGACAATAATGCCGTTAAGAAAAATTCAGGTACGAAGTTAATTTTTGCGCCGAATCCACCGCCTACGTCGGGGGCAACAACGCGAGTGGAGTCTTGTGGAATGCCAAAGTACTGGGCAATGGTGTTGCGCAAATGGTGAGGGGCTTGGAAAGCCGCCCAGAGGGTGAGGCCGTTGCGGCCCCAATCGGCAAGACACACATTGGGTTCAATAGGTGAAGGTGCGCAGCGGTTGTTCACAACATGCAGCGATGCAGTGCGAGGTGCTGCTGCGAATGCCTCATCGAGTGGATTTTCAAAATCTTGGAAATGCACGGTGTTCCCACCAAGCGCTTCATGAAGCACAACAGCACCCGGTGCCATGGCTGCACTCAAACTTGCCACAGCAGGCAGTGGTTCATAATCGACAACAATGAGCTCAGCTGCGTCGGCAGCAATATACCGATCGGTTGCAACCACTACCGCAACACCTTCACCAACAAAACGAACAACATCTTTTGCAAGTAATGGTTGGTCGAGACCTGGCAGCCCACCTGGGCAGTTTGCGAGTTGCGCAATATTTGCTGAGGTCCACACGGCAAGTACGCCAGGCAAGGCCAAGGCTTCAGCCGTATCTATGGACCGAATTTTTGCATGCGCTTCGGTTGAGCGAACAAACACCATTGACGTACAACCAACGGGCTGCAGATCGTCGACATATTGTCCATTTCCGGTAATGAGATTTGGGTCTTCTTTACGAAGTACACGTGCTCCAACTAACGACATTCAATTCCCCCTGTTGTAACAGACGTCTGAATGGTAGTTGCTTAATGCACCTCTCGTACAACGGTGTCGGAAAGTTGCCCGACCCATGCAATGCTGCGGCGAAGGAGCCGGCCGTGTTGCAGATTATTGAGCGACCGGTGGTCGTGCCCGAGTGAACTAAAAACGGCTCGTGCCGAGCCCTCTTCGTGTGTCCACATGGAGGCCTGAACTCCCTCTGGGCCGTCGGACTCTAAAAGCACCTGTGCGTGCGGGCCAACACCAAGTTCGCAGTAACGCTCGTCTTCCACCACAATTTCGCCAAGGTCGTGAACGATGGGATGCTGTTGTGGCTCGCGCAGTGTGCTCGCCCAGCGCGCAGCAAATACTTCAACAGCGGGGTGCCACGAGGAGCCCCAGTTCCAACTGCCACCCAAGTACTGCGGCCATTCGGGCCAGTCGGTGAAGCAAATGATGCCGGTGTGCAATGCAAGCAACCCACCGCCACGTTTCACGTGTGCCGCAATTGCCTCACGTAGTTCTACTGGGGTTGTTCTTGCCCACTGTGCGCGCTGCTCAGAGTTGTAGCGCACGTCGGTCATGGTGAACCAGCACGCGTAAACAGTGACAACATCAAATTGATCTTTGTGCAATGCCTGAATTGCATTGTCAATGCCATCGACAATGACGGAATGAACAACTTCGCCATTGACGGGTTCAGCAGCTAATACCTTGCTGAGCACTTGGGCACTATCGGAAAACTCATGCGCCCAACCGCCGGTAATAATGAGGTTCTTCACAAAATTGCCCGGCTACTCACGCTTTAGCACGATACGTCGCACGTACTCCTGAAGAATCTTTATTCAATCGTTTTGAGAGGTGCAAACCTTCAAGCACAAACTCGACACCGCTCGCAAGAACTGCCGGGGTTGCACTAGTGCCTACAAATACTTCTACGACCGACTTCAGAGCAGGAATGTCGGACAGCAACTGAACTAGCTGCGATGAAGTGATGTCTTCGCCAGCATGGGCCAGCGTGCCTGACTCGAACGCAGCAAGAATTTCATTGACTTTGTCGATGTGCACAGTGGCAGGAGTCGCAAGACGTTTGTAGACCTGCAACACAGCTGCTTTCACAATTTGCTCAACGATGACGCCTTCACGACCCTCTTCAAGCGATTCAATTTCCACTTTTCCAGATGTTGATGCAGGAAGTGCTTCGAGGTCGCTCACCCGAGGAGCAACATTGGTCTCACCGGCTCGCAATGCACGACGAACAGCATTGGCACACATAATTTCGTAGTTACTGACCGATAAACGAACACTGACGCCACTGCGTTGACTGATGTGGTTACTTTGTCGCGCAAGGTGGCTGAAAGTTGCAATGACTTCTTTCATGAAGTCGGGAACCACAACTTCAACATCGCCAATACTTGCGGGCCGAGATTCTTGTTCAATAATGGCTACTTCCGTTGCCACCTCCAACGGGTAATGCGTACGTATTTGACTTCCAAAACGATCTTTCAACGGAGTGATAATGCGTCCGCGGTTTGTGTAGTCATCGGGGTTCGCCGATGCCACCAACATCACGTCAAGCGGAAGTCGAATTTTGTAACCACGAATTTGCACATCTCGTTCTTCCAACACGTTCAACAAACCCACTTGAATACGCTCAGCAAGGTCTGGCAATTCGTTGATGGCAAAAATTCCTCGGTTCGTGCGTGGCACCAACCCGTAATGCAAAGTGAGTTCGTCGCTCAAGTAACGACCCTCTGCAACTTTGATGGGGTCAACTTCACCAATAAGGTCGGCAATTGACGTGTCGGGTGTTGCAAGTTTTTCACCGAAACGCTCGGAGTGATGCACCCATGCAATTGGGGTTGACTCACCCATCTGCTCAACAAGATCACGCGCGTGTCGCGAGACTGGAGCATACGGGTCGTCATTTATTTCACTGCCCTCAATGATGGGCATCCACTCATCGAGCAACCCAGTAAGCGAACGAATGATGCGCGACTTTGCTTGCCCGCGCTCACCAAGAAACACCACGTCGTGTCCGGCAAGAAGCGCGTTCTCAAGTTGTGGCATGACGGTATTTTCGTAGCCCATGACGCCGGCAAAAAGTGGTTCACCTGCTGCAATTTTTGCAATGGCGTTGCGACGCAGTTCCTCTTTGACTGGACGCGAGATCCAGCCCGATGTACGAAGCCCACCTAGCGTGGTGGGTAAATGAGAGGGCGCGACATTGAGGGTCATAGCCTCACGTTAGCCCACTAGATTCGACTAATGAATTTCCTGTTCTTAAGTTTTGCCTTGCGATAATCGGCATTTGCCAAGGCAATAACATCGACGGAAATCTCTTTTGGACACGCAGCTTCACATTCGCCGTGGTTCGTGCACGAGCCAAAATACTCATCCATCTTTTCGATCATTGATTCAGCGCGCTTGTAACGCTCTGCCTGACCTTGAGGTAGCAAGTTGAGGTGTGCAATTTTCGCCGAGGTAAAGAGGTTGGCTGCACCGTTCGGGCACGCTGCCACACATGCACCACAGCCAATGCACGCGGCAGAGTCCATTGCGGAATCGGCTACTGGCTTTGGAATAGGTATGAGGTTTGCGTCTGGAGCACCACCGGTGACGGAAGTGATAAAGCCACCCGACTCGATAATGCGGTCAAATGCAGAACGGTCGACCATGAGGTCTTTAATGATGGGGAACGCTGCAGCACGCCATGGCTCAATAACAATTTCAGCTCCGCTAGAGAACTTAC
>CAIOHI010000214.1 GCA_903858075.1 uncultured Actinomycetes bacterium | reverse complement strand
TGTTCTCCGTTGGCTTTCTTCACAGAAACTGTGGCCGAGATATCTCCTGCAGTAACGGTCACTGCATTATTGGCTCGAGTGATTTCAGTTTCAACAACTTTTCCATCAATGACTGTTCCCGCTTCACCGGGAGCAGCAGAAGGAGCCTCGGGTGCAACTGGTTCGGCAATTCCTTGCGCGCCGGGAATTGCAGAGTTCTTAATACGCACTGGTTCGGTTGTTGATGTAACGGGTTCGCTCTGCATTGGGCTCAACACTGTGGTTGTTGGTCCAGCGCTCGGAGCGATGGTAGCTACCGACCTTTGACCTTGCGGTTCTGCTGGGGCAGGAACGGTTTCCGTAACTGTAGTTTCAGGTGCAGCAACGGTTGTCGTGGGTGCGGCCGTAGTGGTAGTCGGAGCGATGGTCGTGGTTGCAGTAACAACAGTTGAACCTGTGCGTGTTGCAGTTCGAGTGGTATAGCCGGCACGTGAGGCCGAAACAGTGACCGTTGCGCTTCCATTTGCTGGCAATCCTGTCACTGTGACAACTCCGTTTGTCAAGCTGACAGAGCCACTTGACGTCGTTGCGGCGAAAGAAAAGATAGAAGAAAAGTTTCCAAAGGCGTAGGAAACGACATTTGAATAATTCGTGATGTCAACTGTGAAACCATCACTAGTCGGTGTTGGGTCTGATAGTTCAGGAGCAACACCCGTGAGAAAATCGCTGATTGGTCCTCTTGAAACAGACAGCGCTGCTGCACCTCCGCCCGAGCCATTGCTGGCAACGACTGAGAGCCGGATGTAACGGCCAACATCAGATGCACCCAATTCATAAGTAGACGCTGTAGCACCTAAAATATCTGAATATATTCCCCCACTTGTTGCAGAACTCTTCCACTGATAGCTGTACGAAGTAGGTGAATTAGTCCATGAGCCGTTTGTTGAAGTCAGCGAGATACCAGCACGGTTTGTGCCAGCCACCACCGGTACCGACGAGTTCACTGGCGGGAAAACACCGCCAATAGTAAGTGACTTTGTCAGTTGGTCTTGGTCGTTCAACAACGATCCAGTAGTAGTTGCTGTGAGATTGCAGCTTCCCGCGGTCACCAAGGTGATGGTCCCTGTTGAGGCATCGATGGTGCACACCGATGTGGTGAGCGACGCGTAGGTGATACCCAGCGAGGCTGTATCAGTTGCTGGGGTTAATACAGAAGCAGTTGCGCCATTCGCGCGATCGAGTGACGACGATGCGTAAGTCCACCCAGAAATACTGTTAATTGTCTGATTGCTTGGCCGTTCGTATGCACCCAAGTCACACGAAGTACCTTGCGGACGACTGAAGCCATGTTGGTCATTTCCCGAGCAACCCGACCAGAAATCGAGAGCGACGCTGCCACTCAACAGTGGAATTGTTTTGTTTGCGTACCCTCGGTACGACAAATCACCGAGCTTCAGATCTGCATAACTAACGATTGCAGAATCTGTAGCTGGTGTTGCTGGGTAGTTACTGGTAACACCAGAACAAGAATTGTCTGTTACGAGGTTCCCCTTGCTTCCTGACAATGCAACGCTACTTTGGCAAGCTTTGATCATGCTGCTACTGCTTTGCGCAATGATGCTTTTATTGACAGTGATGCTTCCGTAGAGAACAGTAGTTCCAGTAGGTCCGGTGTTGTCTACGAAAGTTGAGTTATTGATTGTCGCACTTGCAAAGTTTGCAATTACTGCAGCAGCACTACGGCTGGTGATTTTATTTTTATAGAACGTTGAGCTGTTAATCGTTAACCCAAATCCAAACAATGTGGCAACTGCACCACCGTCATACACCGCAGTATTTGATTCAAATGTTGAATTATTTATTGTTGCAGGCACAGTTTGGTAATCACCAATGAGTCGCGCAACAGCTCCGCCAAGAAAAGACGCATAATTATTTTTAAAATAAGAATCGTTGATATTTACACGCGACTCGCTTTCAATGTAAATCGCACCTCCACATTTGCTGCCATCTGTACAATCGCCGCTTACTCCAGGAATTGTGGTGACATAACCATTAATAAAGCCGAGACTATTCACGTTGACAGTAATTTCCGAACCGGCATTGGGTGTCAAGTTATTGTCTTGAATAATCATGATCTGGGTGGTACCTAACCCATCAAGTGTTGACAAACTTGCGCCATCGCCTTCAATGGTGAGTGACTTTGTTACTTCGAGACGAGTGCTAATTGAATACGTACCTTGGCAAATGTGAACGGTGTTACCTGTTGACGCGGCATTGAGCGCAGACTGAATGACAACGCCCGTAGAACCAACAAAATCTGGTGAAGCACAACTGGTGCCATCTCCCACCGAACCTGAAGCAGCAACGTAGAACGTTCCTCCCGCTGCCTGCGCCCGTTCAGGCTGGCTGGTGGCCACTGGAATAAGACTGAACACCAACACTGCCAAAAGCCCTGCTAGGGGCAACGAACTCACTCGCTTTTTCCACATAGCCTTATCTTAGGCAGAACATACCTTGACTGTTAGTCAGCAGTCAAAGTATGTTCATTTGGGCAATTCTCTGGGAAAAAGCTAACCTGCGCACCATGGCAGCGAAAAAGACCCCGGCGAAGGCTGCCGCTGTCAAAACAGCTCCCACCAAGCGCCGATCGCCCATTACCCGTGCCGAAGGTGAGCGTCGGCTCATTGATGCCGCCACCCAACTCATTCAAGGTCGGCCCATTTCAGAGGTAGGCGTGCGCGAAATAGCCGTGCTTGCCGACGTCAATGCTGGGTTCGTCCACACATGGTTTGGCTCGAAAAACGACCTTCTTGTTGCCGTCTTGAACCAAGAGATTTCTCAATTTGTTCAAATTGCAATGCAGGCAACACCAGGAACGCCAGCAATCAATTTCGCCGATCCAAAAATTGTTTCTGCCATTCGATTATTGCTCTGGTTAAACCTCGAAGGCGTTCAGTTACACCATCTCTTAGAGAATCAAATCTTTTTGGATACCCTCACCGCCCGCTACATCGACATTGAAAAACTCGACCCAGAAATCGCACGAGCGACAGCAATCATTGGTATCGCTATTGGTCTTGCGTCGGGCACATTTGCCCCAATGTTAGATATGGACTCAGTTGATACCGTCCAACCAGTCATGAACCTTTGGCGCCACATCCTGTCGCTGCTTGCGAAATACCCCCCGCAATGAAAATCACGATCGTCGCCTCGTAAGATCTTTCTGTGGCTATCAAACACGATTCTGGTCTCTCTACGCGAGATGAAATTCTGCGTCTGACCGTAGAAGCCATTGATACTGCTGGCGAGAGCGGTGTTCACGTTGCTGAAATTGCGCAAGCTTCACACGTAGCTGTCACCTCTATTTATCACTTCTTTCACAATCGCGAAGGGCTGCTTGAAGCGGCACAAGCCTCACGATTTGTTCGTGAGTTTGCTTTTAATGCCAATGTATTTGCAGATGAAGTAGACAAATGCACAACGAAAGAAGAGTTCCGCGCATTGTTGAGGCAATCGCTCCCCTCCTTTTTCGGTCCCGAAGGCACACGCCGCCGTGCGGACCGCGTGAATGTATTGGGCGCCACCATCAACCGTCCGTCTCTCACGGCAGCGGTAAGTGAAAGCATCGTGGCGGCAATCATTGAACTCTCGAAACCACTGCACATCGCGCAAAGTAAGGGTTGGATTCGCCCGGACCTCAACATTGAGAATTTGGCGTCTTGGTACATTGCCACCATTACCTCTTACGCAATAGTTGAGCTCACCCCTGCAACACAGGAATTCAATTGGGTCCATACCTTTGTTGAAGCAGCCGATTACTTGCTCTTCGGCAAAATATAGACACCTTTAATATGCCTACACTTTCTAAATGAAAGTGCCGCTGACAATTGTCGATCATTTGCGCCGTGCCGAGCTTGTGTATGGCAACCGCACAGCAATTACCGATGAACCCGATCAACCTGCCACATCGTGGGGTTCACTGACCTACAACCAAGTTGCAGAGCGTGCCCGCGCGCAGGCGGCCGGGCTCGACGCATTAGGTATTCCACAAGGTGCTCGTGTGGCAATGGTGAGCCACAACTCGGCACGTTTGTTCACTTCATTTTTTGGTGTGAGTGGTTTTGGGCGAGTGCTTGTACCAGTGAACTTTCGTTTAGTGGCCGAGGAAGTGCAGTACATCGTTGAGCACAGTGGTGCTGATGTTCTCATTGTTGACCCAGAACTCGATGAATCGTTGAAGTCGGTTACCGCGAAGCATCGTTTCGTCATTGGCGAAGAGTCCGACAGCATTTTGTATAAATATGGTGTTGAACCACGGCCGTGGGCACCCGATGAAGATGCCACAGCGACGGTGAACTACACCAGTGGCACCACCGCTCGCCCGAAAGGCGTGCAACTGACGCACCGTAACTTGTGGGTGAATGCGGCAACTTTTGGTTGGCAACTTGGTGTGAACGATCGCGACATTTACTTGCACACACTTCCGCAATTTCATTGCAACGGTTGGGGCATGGTCTATGCGGTGACGGCGATGGGTGGCGAGCACGTTATTCTGCGCAAAGTAGATGGTGCAGAAATTCTGCGACGCATCGATCAATACGGCATCACTATGTTGTGTAGTGCACCTGCAGTAGCAAATATGATTCTTGATGCAGCAGCAACATGGCCAGGGGAAATTCCTGGTCGTGGGCGTGTACGCATTGTTGTAGCCGGTGCACCACCACCAACACGCACCATCGAGCGCATCGAAACAGAACTTGGTTGGGAGTTCGTACAAATTTATGGGCTCACAGAAACAGCGCCGTTACTGACCATGAATCGTGGTCGTAGTGAATGGGATGTTCTTACTCCGCACGAACGTGCAGTGAACCTCGGCGCGGCTGGTGCTCCTGCATTGGGTGTAGAACTTCGTCTCGATGATGAAGGTGAGATACTCGCACGCAGCAGCATCATTATGGCTGGCTACTGGGAACAGCCTGAAGAAACCAGCAAAGCAATTGTTGACGGATGGTTTCATACAGGCGATGGCGGCACGATGAGTGAGGGTAACTACGTCACCATTTCCGATCGCAAAAAAGACGTCATCATTTCTGGTGGCGAAAACGTCAGTTCTATCGAAGTAGAAGATGCCGTGTTCTCGCATCCTGAAGTGATTGAAGTAGCTGTCATTGGAGTGCCCGATGAGAAATGGGGCGAGTTGGTCATGGCTCTCGTGGTGAAAGCAGCCGACTCAGCGCTTACTGAAGATGCTCTCATTGCCTACGTGAAAACAAAACTCGCTGGTTATAAATGCCCGAAGCGAGTGGAGTTCCGCACTGAACTCGCCCGCACGGCAACCGGCAAACTGCAGAAGTTCAAACTGCGAGAGCCGTATTGGGCAAACCTTCAGCGCAAAGTGAACTAGTGCTTCTTCAGGCCGGCAACATACGTGCTGAGGTTGCACCACAAGATGGCGGCCGCATCGCACAAATTTTTTATAACAACCATGAAGTTCTCATCGGTCAAACACACAAAGAGTCTCTGAATACTCCCCTCACTTGGGGTTGCTACCCAATGGCTCCATTTGCGGGGCGACTTGCCCGTGGCGCTTTTTCTTGGAACGAGAATCGTTACTCCACGTTGCAGAATCACGGGCAACACGCCATTCATGGCACTGTAGTTACCAGGCCATGGGAGATCACAGAGCACAGTGATACTCATCTGACCATGAGCATCACACTTGATGACGGCTCACAAACACTGTGGCCCTTTGCTGGTACTTGTGAACACAGCGTCCATGTCACACCCGAGGAAGTGAAATGTGTTTTAACAATTCATTCCCTTGAACCATTTCCATATCAACTTGGATGGCACCCATGCTGGAAGAAACCAGATTCTGTGCATTTTGCTTTTGGCTCTATGTTTGAAAAGGATGTTGATCACATATTGACGGGCCGCATGGTTGCGCCCACAGATGGCCCTTGGGATGACTGTTTTACAGACGTCATCACTGAACCCACACTCGTTATCGATGGTGTTGCTATTTCTCTCACGAGTACCGCCAAGTATTGGGTGATCTACGACGAACTTACGCACGCCACCTGCATTGAGCCTCAAACCGGGCCTCCGAATGCTTTCAACCTCATCTCCGAAAACTTTCTCGACGTTGTTCAACCAAATCAGGCTGTTCGTGCTGAATTTACTATTCGCCTCGGGCCACCTACCTGAGCCCATTTCTCACTGCAGTATCTTTGGCATATGAGCATCTCAGTCATTCAATGGGGAACGGGAAATGTTGGACAAGCCGCTTTGCGATCGGTTCTTGAGCACGACAACTACGAACTGGTGGGATGTTACGTTTCGTCACCCAGCAAAGTAGGTGTTGACGCTGCCGATTTTGTAGGTCTTCCTGCTTGTGGTGTGAAAGCAACAAGCGACATCAACGAAATCTTGAAATTAAAAGCCGATGTCGTTTTACACATGCCGCTTTCTGGTGCTCAAGTAAACGAAGATCCAACAAAAGACACTAAAGATATTTGTGCACTATTGCGTAGTGGAAAAAATGTAATCACCACTGTTGGCTACGTCTACCCCAAGGCGTACGGCGCCGATGTTCTGCGTGAACTAGAAGCTGCATGTGCCTTTGGAGGAGTGTCACTTCATGGCACTGGGGTCAACCCCGGCTTTATGGCCGAACTTGTGCCACTCATTTTCACATCACATTCACAGAGCATCAAGTCCATCTTGGTACGTGAACATTCTGATTTTTCTTTCTACGCATCACCGCAAATTATTTTTGATGTCATGGGTTTTTCGCTCACGCCCGATGCATATGAAGAACACACTGCTCGCTATCGCAAATGGCTCAGCGGACTCTTTGAAGAAAGCGTCTTGATGATGGCCGACGGTTTAGGCCTCGAACTTGATGAACTCACCGCGGAGTCAGAAATTGAGTTAGCAAAAGAGGATCTCACCATTGCCGCTGGCCTCGTTCCACAAGGAACCGTTGCTGCCCAGCGATGGGAATGGTGTGGTGTTGCCTATGGACGAGATGTCATTCGCTTAGAGGCCATATATAAGGTGCACAAAAGTGTCGCACCGCAATGGCAAAGCCCTGCCTGGGTCTGCACCATTGAGGGGACCCCACGTTTGCATTTCGAAGCAGATAAGTGGACCACCAATGGTCTGGTTGGCACCGCAATGCGTGCTTTTCATTCAATTCCTGCAGTGGTAAATGCCCCTGCAGGGGTGCGCACATTTCTTGACCTGCCTCTTGTAGCTGGAGCGAACGTGGTTCAACAATAAGTTGGTATTCTCAATGAATGCATGACATCGTGATTCGTGGGGGAACAATCGTTGATGGCACTGGGGCTGACGCCTTCGTTGCCGATATAGCAATTAATGCTGGGGTCATTACCCACATTGCTCCGAGTATTTCCGAAGACGCCAAGCAAGTCATCAATGCTGCTGGCCACATTGTTACTCCAGGTTGGGTCGACGTGCACACGCACTATGACGGTCAAGTGACTTGGGATGAAGATCTTGAACCATCGGCAACAAATGGTGTCACCACTTTGGTCATGGGCAACTGCGGAGTGGGTTTTGCTCCGGTACGCCCGGGTTCAGAAGCCCCGCTCATCGACATTATGGAAGGTGTTGAAGACATTCCTGGCAGTGCACTTGTTGAAGGCATGCCATGGGGAGCATGGGAATCATTTCCTGAGTACTTAGATTTTCTCGATACGCGCAAGTTCAGCATCGACGTTGGAACACAAATTGCTCACGGTGCATTGCGCTTCTACGTCATGGGTGAACGCGGTACCGATAATGAAGATGCAACACCAGCAGAAATTGCTGAGATGGCTCAACTCACTAAAGAGGCAATGGAAGCTGGAGCACTTGGCTTCTCCACTTCGCGCACAATTGGTCACCGCTCTCTGTCGGGTTCACCTGTGCCAGGAACATTTGCCGCTGAAGAAGAACTCGTTGCCATTGCTAACGCAATGGGTAAAGGTGTGTTCGAAGCAATTCCTGCCGGCACCGTTGGTGCGCTCGAAGCTCTTGGTGGCGAAAAAGCAAAGCCAGTTGAAGAGGTAATGATGCTTGCCGATGTTTCACGCAAGAGCGGGCGTCCCATTACTTTCACCACAGTTCAAATTGCTGAAGACATTGACCATTGGCGCGACGTGCTCAATGCAGTGTCTGCCGAAAACGCAAACGGCGCACAACTACGACCACAAGTTGCACCGCGTGCAGTAACGGTTATGACCAGCTTGGGTACGTACCACATGTTTATGCGCAAAGGCACCTACTTGCGTGAAGTTGCGCACTTGCCATTGCCAGAGCGAGTGAAGGCAATGCGCGACCCGGCAATGAAAGAAGCCATCATTAACGATCGCAGCGTGCCATCGGAAAACGCAGGTTCCATGCAGGCCGTTGTGGGCTTGTATGCACGTGCGTTGAACGCCACTTTCTCGTTGACCTTCCCTATTAATTACGAGCCACTTCGTGAAGAATCGGTAGTAGGTCGCGCAAAGGTGCTCGGCGTTTCTCCAGAGTCGCTCATGTATGACTTGTTGTTGGAAAATGAAGGAACAGCTTTCTACGCAATATTTGGTTCAAACTTTGCCAAGGGCGACCTGAACGCAAGCCGTGAAATGTTGCTTCACCCCGACACCATCACTGGTCTTTCCGATGCAGGTGCTCATGTGAGTTTCATTTGTGACTGCTCGATGCCCACTTTCCACCTCACACATTGGGTGCGCGACCGTAGCCGTGGTGAGCGTTTGCCACTTGAGTCAACAGTGCGCAAACTTACAAAGAACAACGCCGACCTCTATGGCCTCAGCGACCGTGGTTCTTTGGAAGTGGGAAAGCGTGCCGACGTGAATGTCATCAATCTTGACAAACTCACTATTCAAGCTCCATTTGTTCGTAAAGACCTGCCCGCTGGTGGTACGCGTATTTTGCAACCATCTACTGGTTATGCAGCAACTTTGGTGAATGGTGTTGTTACTCGCTTGAACGATGCCGACACAGGCGCACGCCCTGGTCGACTTGTGCGTAGCTAAAAACTACGACATCAAAGTAAGGCCACCATCTACAACAAAAATTTGTCCTGTTGCATATTTGGTACGCAACAATCCAAGTGTTGCTTCGGTGCAATCGTCTGGTGTTCCCGACCTCTTTAACGGAGCAGACTTTGCAACGTTGGTGTGCATTGCATCCCAGTCAGCAGTCCACGGCGTTTCAATAAGACCGGGGGCAACGGCGTTAATACGAACTGGCCAACAACTCTTTGCCATCAACTTTGTCATTTGATTGAGCGCAGCTTTAGTCATGGAGTACGCCATTGAACTTCCCACCTGACGCACACCAGCAATTGAAGTGATGTTGACAATGTTGCCGTCTTCGCTTTGCTTCAAATAAGGAATAGCTGCTTTGCTGAGGTACCACGTTCCATAAACATTCACTTCAAAGGTTTTCAAAAAGATCTCGTCGGTGAGTGCATCGAGGTCGTGATGAGGAACCGGAGTAGTCCAGCCGGCATTGTTCACCAAAATGTCTAACTTGCCAAATGCCTTGATTGTTTGGTCGAGCAAGTTGAGCGCTTCCTCTTTTTTCGAAATATCGGCTCGAACATATATCGCCCCATTTGGCAACGACTTGGCCACTCCCTCACCCGCCTCAACCGATGAAGATGAATTGACCACAACGGTTGCGCCAAGATCGGCTAAACGCCGAGCAATGGACTCACCAATTCCGCTTGATGACCCGGTAACAATTACGACTTTTCCTTGGAATTCCGACATGGTGAAACATTACAGTGAAGTAATGGAACTTCAGATTCGCCACCAGCCCGCCTTTTCCACCGCCCGCGCCACGTTGCAACCCAACGAGCAGATGCGCTTAGAGTCCGGAGCCATGGTCGCCATGTCGCCCGACATGGTGGTGGAAGGAAAAATGGAGGGTGGCTTTTTGAAGGCCCTCAAACGTTCCGCCCTTGGTGGAGAGTCCTTTTTTCAAACCACTGCGACGGCAGGGCCAAATGGCGGATTCGTCGATGTTGCAATGGGCCTTCCTGGTGACGCAGTCATTTTGCAATCCACTGCTGCAGCGCCTTGGATCTTGTCGCAGGCATCTTGGATCGCATCTTCAATGGGTCTCACGCTCGATACGAAGTGGGGTGGCATGAAGTCTCTCTTTGGTGGTGAAGGTGCATTCCTTGTTCACGTGAGTGGCGATGGAATTTTGCTCGCAGGTGCATATGGAGCAATTGAAGTTGTCAAGCTTGCTGCTGGTGAAAAAATTGTTGTTGACAGTGGCCACATGGTTGCCGTACAAGCATCGGTAACGATGTCGCTTCACAAAGCAGCAACTGGTTGGATGAATACAATTAAGTCTGGCGAAGGATTGGTGTTTCATTTTGAAGGACCAGGCGAGGTATACACCCAAACACGTAACCCCAACTGGTTTGGCCGTTTCGCTTCAGCATCACACTCGCACGGCACAAACTAAATGACAGCGCATCAAGTAGGTCACACCAGCACTCTTGTCATTGATGAGAAGCGTGATAACCGCATGCTTGGTGTGGATGTCTGGTACCCAGCTCAAACCAAACCAGAAGATGCTGTCACGCGTTACGAATTGCTTCCGGGTGTTTCTTTTCCTTCAGCATCTGCGTATGAAAATGCTGCGCTTGCAGCCGGAAAATTTCCTCTACTTGTGTGGTCGCACGGTCGCACGGGGTTGCGCTTTAACTACAGCCAACTCTGCGAGGCCATTGCAGCATCTGGTTTTGTGGTGGTGTCAAGCGATCACCCCGGCGACACGCTCACCGATTGGATGACCGGTCAAAACGTTGACGATGAAACTAACGACAAACAAAGGCTTGGTGACGTCAGCTTTATTGCCGACTGTGCAATAGGAATACGTAGCGAACTCATGGCTGGTCTCTCCTCTGCTGTTGATAAGAACAACTTGTTTATTGGTGGGCACAGTTACGGAGGCCTCACTGCACTCATTGCTACAACAGGTATTCACGGTATGCAGGCAGATCAACGGTTTAAGGCCGCCATTGGCGCGCAGGCGTACACGCGAATTCTTCCCGCCGATCTCATTGCTTCTGTGCCCGTACCAGTTCTCTTACTTGTTGGCCTCGGTGACACCACCACCTCGCCTGCAACCGATGCCGAACCTGCTTGGGAAATTCTGAGCAAGAGCTCGCTCCCTCACCGCCGCCTGAACTTGCCGTACGGCGGCCACCAAGCCTGTAGCGACTTTGCCTTATATATAGAGCTTGCACCAGGCGTCGAGGGCGTGCCCCAACTTGTGCTCGACTACTTGAAATCTATTGCCGCCGATTCCCCCACGGGTTTTGAATCCTCTTGGCGCACCACGCTTGCCGAGCAAATAGAAGAAATTAAGCTTTTTCTTTCTGCTCACGTGTAGTTCGACTGTTCTGCAGCCCTCAAAAATCTTCTAGGGTTGCCTTATGTCACGCATCTCAAAACTCACCGTTGACCAGCTCGATCCCGATCTTCGTCGCATGTCGCGCGCCGACGACAAGACACCACTTGAACTTGGTCTCACACGCATCTTTGGCCACTGCCCAGAAATGGCAAAGGGTCTTTCGGCATTTGCTGGTTCGTTAAAGGTGAATCGCACATTGCCAGAGCGCCTCGTTGAACTCGTTCGTTTGCGCATTGCATTTCACAACCAATGCCGAAGCTGCATGGCCATTCGTTACACCGATGCACTGAAAGATGGCATCACTGAAGACTTGGTGTGCTCACTTGAAAAGCCAATGGAAGCAGACGGCCTCACCGACGCAGAAAAAATTGCTATTCGCTACGGTGAACTTTTTGCAACCAATCACCTTGCTATCGACGACGCTTTCTACGACAAATTGCGTGAGCACTTCACCGAGCCACAAATTGTGGAACTCGGGTTGAATGTTGCAATGTGTGTTGGCGTTGGTCGACTCTCTGCAACATGGGACATGGTGGAAGAACTTCCCGAACGCTTCCGTGCCGATGGTGAAGTCACACCATGGGGCGCCGACGCAGTCATTATGCGTTAATGCGTCACATCATCTTCGCAACTGAGTAAAGATGGGGCATGGCTACCTCATCAACTGGTGTTCTCACTAGCGCCCAAAAACGTATTGCACTTGTTGCTCACGACAACATGAAGCCGCAAATGTTGGAATGGTCAATGCACCACCGTGCTGAATTGGGAAACCACATCTTGGTAGGCACCGGAACCACCGGCCGGATTATTCATGAACACACTGGGCTCGACGTTGAACGCTTGCGTAGTGGCCCACTCGGCGGCGACCAACAACTGGGTGCGCGTATTGCCGATGGTTTAGTTGATGTATTGCTCTTTTTTTGGGACCCGCTGGAACCGCAGCCACATGACCCCGACATCAAAGCGTTATTGCGCATTGCTGCGGTGTGGAATATTCCCGTGGCGTGCAATCCATCAACCGCTGATTACATTTTGTCGTCGCCAATGATTAGTAGCTCATATAACCGCGCCACTCCTTTACTTGACTAACCTATGAAACAACCCCGATGAAAGACACCTCTGTGAACCCCCTCTCACAATCTTCTCCACATCCCGTTGATGACCTCGAAAATATTGCGGCCATCGGTAATGCATGGCGCGACATGCGTCGTGGTGCAGCTGCTTCTTCATTGCGTAGCAAACTTTTTGGTGAAGGCGAGTCGGCACTTGACCCCGGCCAAGTAGACACTCTCGACCTTCTCGTTGAGCGCGAGTTCTGGCGCATGGGTGACCTTGCCGAAGCACTGCGCGTTGACCCCTCTACGGCAACGCGTGCCATTCAACGGCTGGAAAAACTAGAACTTGCTGAACGCACAACACTTCCTTCCGATGGCCGCGTGGTCACCGTTGCTGTTACCCCTGCCGGTCGCGCCCGTCACGGCATCATTACTGAGCGACGCTTGAAGGTCATGATCAAAATTTTGAGTGACTTTCCCCCTGAAGACCAAGCAAAACTTGCCGAACTATTGACCCAATTTGTTACTTCCATCGACAACGTCGCCAGTACTTTTGAACTGTGAAACTTCGGCGTAGTTCGCTACGATAAAGACATGATTGCAGCAGAAGTTTGGCACTGGTGGATTGGTGTAGTTCTCACCGTTGTTGGCGTAGCAACCGTCCTCGCCATGGTGGCTGGGTATGTCTCTAAGGTCAGCGCAACGAAGTACCCAGGGCGCCGCAACCGTTAAGGCCGTCGCACATTGTCATGATTCTTGATGCGCAAGCACTTCAGCATCATGAATTAGTACAAGAACTTCTTTCTCGCACGCATTTTCCTTCATTAACTGAAATGCCCCATGGAGTGGCATGCGCAGTTTCTGGAGGCGCCGATTCTGTAGCACTTCTCATTCTTGCGGTGGCTGCTGGCCATCGGGTCACTGCGTACCACGTCGACCATGGGTTACGAGTTGGTTCTCACAACGAATTTTCTCTCGTGGAAAATGTTTGCCAAAGTTTTGGCGCAACTGCAGTTTCTTTACGTGCCGATCTTGCCGACGGAGCCAACCTGGAAGCGCGTGCTCGCCAAGCCCGATTCGCTTTGTTGCCCCCCGACGTACTCACTGGGCACACAGCCGACGACCAAGCAGAAACCGTGCTCATCAACCTCATGCGCGGGGCAGGAACCGAAGGTCTCTCGGGAATGCGTTACACGC
>CAIOHI010000213.1 GCA_903858075.1 uncultured Actinomycetes bacterium | reverse complement strand
GAAGCATTGCAAACAATTGATGAGCACCCCACTGCTCGCCTGTTGGCAGGCGGCACCGACACCATGGTGGAAATCAACTTCCGCCATTTTGAACCAAGCGACATTATTTCGCTGCGCCATGTTCAAGAGCTGCAAGTATTTGAAAACCTCGGCGCGAGTTATCGGGTTGGGTCAGCTATTCCCTATAAAGAGTTTGAAAATGGCTCTTACAAACACATTTCACTCGCTTTAAGCGAAGCAGCACGCACCGTCGGTTCTCCACAAATTCGAGCCACCGGAACCATTGGTGGCAACTTGGGAACCTGCTCCCCTGCCGGAGACACACTGCCCGTTCTCAGTGCGCTCAATGCGCAAATAGAACTCACTTCTGTTGAAGGTATTCGCATGTTGAGTATCCACGATTTCATGCTTGGCGTGAAACGCAATGCACGTGTTTCAAATGAAATCATTACCGCAATTCATATTCCCAAAATTGTGGGTTATCAGGGTTACGCAAAAGTGGGCGTGCGCAATGCAATGGTCATCTCTATTGCGAGCGCCTGCTTAGTGCACGACACGGAAAATAAACATGTATCTCTTGCTCTCGGTGCGGTGGGTCCAACCATCATCCGTTGTTATCAGGCAGAAAAGTGGCTTGCAGAAAATGCCGACCTATCTGCTAGCGCGTCTCTGCCCACCAACATTGTTGAAGAGTTCTCTCGTATCGCCGCCTCAGAGGCGCGCCCCATCACCGACCACAGATCTACTGCCGAATATCGCAAACACGCCGTTGGCGTACTTGCCCAACGACTATTGAAACGAGCAATGAAATGAGTTCATCTTCAGAAATGTATTCATTACGTGTCAACGGAACCGAACAACACGTGAAAGACGCTTGGATTGGCGAAAGCCTGCTGTACGTATTGCGCGAACGGCTCGGCTTTATGGGCGCCAAAGGTGCCTGTGAGCAAGGTGAATGTGGCAGTTGTACGGTTCTCATTAACAACGATGCCGTGTGTTCGTGTTTAGTCATGGCAGCAAGCGCCATCGACACCGACATCACCACTGTGGAGGGTTTGGCAACTACCGAAACCCCCAACGACATCCAGCAAGCTTTCGTAACAGAGGGCGCTGTGCAATGCGGATTCTGCACACCAGGGCTCATTGTTGCTGTGCATCACCTCTTAGAGACAAATTCATCTCCATCAGAAATTGAAGTGAAAGAAGCTTTGTCGGGGAATATCTGTAGGTGCACCGGTTACGGTCGCATATTTTCTGCAGTACAACTCGTCATTTCCCAAAGAGAAAAGAGCATCTCGTGAGCACACGCATAACGAGCAAGCAACGAGATGTGCTTGGGGTTTCAGCACTACGACCTGATGGCATTGCAAAGACCCAAGGCACTTTCTCATTCTCATCTGACTACACCGCAGACAACATGCTGTGGGGAGCCACTCTGCGCTCGCCACACCCATATGCCCGCATCATTTCAATCGATATTTCCGAAGCGATAAAAATTGATGGTGTAGAAACAATTCTCCTCTCTGAAGACGTTCCTGGAAAACTCACGTACGGTCTCATTGCATCTGACCAACCGGTATTTGCGTCCGATTACGTGCGGTACATGGGCGAACCCATTGCAGCCGTTGCCGCAGATCATCCTGAAACCTGTCGCCGTGCGTTAGACGCAATCATCGTCCACTACGAAGTGCTGAAGCCACTCACTTCAATTGAAGATGCGCTCAACCCAAACACCCCGAGCATCCATCCCGATGGCAATGTCTTTAGACATCAACACATACTCCATGGCGATGCCAATGCCACAGGCGACGTTGTGGTTGAAGGCGAATATGAAATCGGTATGCAAGATCAAGCTTTTCTCGGCCTTGAAGCAGCACTCGCCTACCCCGACTCCGACGGCTCAGGTATCGAACTAGTTGTAGCTACGCAGTGGTTACACGAAGATCAAAAGCAAATTGCCGATTGCCTTGCCATGCCCAAAGAAAAAGTTCGTCTGCAACTAGGCGGCGTTGGTGGAGCCTTTGGTGCACGCGAAGACATCAGCCTCCAAGTACATACATGCCTTTTAGCTTTACGCACGGGGCGACCCGTGAAAATGCAATACACGCGCGAAGAAAGCTTCTTTGGTCATGTGCATCGTCACCCGGGAGTGATTTCACTGAAGCACCATGTCACCAAAGAAGGTCGCATTGTAAAAATTGAAGGAACCATGAAGCTCGATGGTGGCGCTTACGCGTCTACATCGTCTGCTGTTCTTATTAATGGCGTGACACATATTCAAGGCCCATACAAGTGTGCTAATGCTGTCTTCGATGGTTACGCAGTGCGCACAAACAACCCCCCTTGCGGTGCGATGCGTGGCTTCGGTGTTGTGCAGGCATGTTTTGCCCACGAGGGTCAAATGGACAAAATTGCCAAAGCTGTTGGCAAGTCGCCTGTAGAAGTGCGCCTACTCAATGCAATGGAAAAGGGAGACACCCTCATCACCGGTCAACCAGTGGAGAGTGTTGCTCCTGTAGCCCGCTGTATTCGCGAGACCGACGCGCTTCCACTCCCTGCACCACTCTCGCAAAGCACTGAAACTATGGAACTGCCCGGAGGTTCGGGTCGTACATCAGAGTTGCACAACATCAAACGCGGCGTTGGTTGGGGTGTCTCTATTAAGAACTTGATGTACAGCGAAGGTTTCGACGACAGCGCCGAAGCTCGATGCACTCTTGCGGACGGAGTTGCCACTCTTAAATTTGCTACATCTGAAGTGGGGCAAGGTTTCGTTGTGCTCGCTCAGCAAATTGCGCGCACAGTGCTTGGTGTGGATGTTGTTGTTCTTGACCGCATCGATACAAACATCGGTTCGGCTGGTTCAACTTCCGCCTCACGTCAAACGTGGATGAGCGGCGGCGCAGTAGACGGCGCTTGTCGACTTGTGCGTGAACGTCTTTTTGAACATGTCGCACACACTCACGGACTTGACCCATTGCAACTAGTTATTGAAGACACCGACATTGTTGACACCATGGGACCACTACGCATCAGCGTGAGCGAAGCGAGCAAAGGCTTGAAGATTGTCCAAACCTTCCTTCATCAGCATCGCAAAACTGAAGATCTCGATGAAAATGGGCAAGGCAACTGTCACGTGGCTTTCGCTTTCGTTGCACACCGAGCAGTGGTTGATGTAGATGTTGAGCTCGGATTAGTGAAGGTTGTTCAAATAGCCACCGCTCAAGACGTAGGTCGCTCGCTGAACCCTCTTGCCTTGCTCGGACAAATTGAAGGCGGAATTGCGCAAGGCCTTGGGCTCGCAGTCATGGAAGAAATCATTGTGCAAAACGGAATTGTGAAGAACCCGAGCTTTACTGACTACCTGTTGCCCACTGCGCTCGATGCTCCAAATGTTCTCTTTATTCCTATTGAAGAACCAGACCCTCAGGCTCCACTCGGCGCCAAGGGCGTAGGAGAACCTCCATGCATTTCGGTGACACCCGCAATTGTGGCTGCCATTAGAGACGCCACTGGCATTGACCTGAAGCGCACACCAGTGCGCCCTCAAGATATTTGCCTATAGAACTTCCCTCTTAAACGGAGAAGAATTCACGACCATTGTGGTCAATTGGCGCGGCAAAGTGACGTTCTCCCATAGAAGCAATCAGCGCTACGCCGCGCTCATTACCTAGGTCAAATGTTGCGCCTGTAAGGACAGCGGTTGAAGTGCCGCCAATAACGTGGGCACGTACATAGTCCTTGTAGAGGTCTTCAAATGCGTAAGTGACACCCAGGCGTGTGATTTCGTCGTGATACTCATGAAGCCACTTATCTTCGTACTTTCGACGATCTGCAACAGTGACACTTCCACCCAGTAAGTACGCAAGGTCGTAACCTGCAGGGCCTCTACCAACGCTCTGCCAGTCGATAACGGCAACTGCATCGGCGGAATTGAGATCTGTGTCGAACATCAAGTTGTCTACGCGGTAGTCGAGATGCAAAAGAGTCCACGGGCTTGTTGCGAATTCCTTGACCGCTTCCCAATAGTTAACGCTTAACCAATTTCCAAACTCCACTCCACCTTCAGGCAACACATGCCCGAATTTCGGCTGGTACATTTCCCACAGCATTGGCCACATTGCCCCAAAGTTGACGATGCGGTCGTGAATAACGCTTGGCACCCACTCCAATTCAGTAGTTTCAACTTTGCCCCACCAGCTGGCATGAAGTGCTGCGAGAGACCTAATAGCGGCGGAAGTTTGAGCGGCATTCATTCCGTCCATCTGGACAACCATGGAAAGGTGCCCGAGATCTTCCATCAAGATAACGAAGTTCGCTGTGCCCGCTTCGGAAGCTGTGTAATAGGAATTAGGCAAACGAGCAGATGTTTGTGCAGCAAGTGAGTCGTAGAACTTCACTTCAGCTTCGTACATGCCAAGATCTACACCCTGCTGGCGGTTTGCCTCGGCCTGCGAAGGCAACTTCACAATGACTGCAGCTGGTCCGGTTCCTGACGCATAGGTAAT
>CAIOHI010000212.1 GCA_903858075.1 uncultured Actinomycetes bacterium | reverse complement strand
GGAAACATTTCTCGCATCGACTTCTCAATCAATGAGTGAATTTTCTGATTGTTGTCAAAACTCGAACCGATGCGACTAGCGAATTTGTATGGAGCACCTCGTCCTCCGAATGCAACACGACCGTCAGCTGTTCTTTGCGCGTAGATAACTAAATTGCGCCCATCGGAGACGGTTTCTCGATTGGTCCACCCGATCTCGCTCCATTGTGTATCTGACAATGGCTCCGTTGCGATCATGTACGAGTACAGCGGAGCAACATCTCGCCGGTATTGCTTCATTCGGGCGGTGAAACCCTCCGTTGCTCTGATAATCCATTTTGTATCAATAGAAACAGAACCTTTGGGCGTGTCGACAGAAACTCGATGAGAGGTGATGTTGCTAACGCGAGACGAACCGAAAAACAGGACGTTTCTGGAGAGCAGTTGCCTGACCAGGCCATCAACCAACTGCGCTGGCTGCAACGCAGCGCAATGAGGGCTATATGAAGCACCAAGAGAATTTGGAATGCGCACGCGAGCCTCTGCCTGATCAGGCGTCAGATAGTCGATGAATGAATCGTCAAAACCGAAGTTACGAGACATCGCAATGCTTTCTCTGATTTTTGCAACTTGCAATTGATTGGATGCGAATGACAGCGTTCCGCCTTTACGCCATCCACATTCAATATTCGATTTGACGATGTGGGCTCCAATTTCATCCACTGAGGTAATAAGTGAGTTCTGCAGATCTATTGCGCCTTGCTTGTTGGATGTAGCGGCAACAGCTTGTAGCGACATTGGACTAAAGGCACTGCACCAACCTCCGTTACGACCACTGGCTCCGAACCCTGGTTGGCGAGCGTCGAGGATGGCTATTGATAGAGAAGGGTTCACATTTAGAAGATGGTGAGCCGACCACAATCCGCTATAACCGGCGCCAACTATCACTACGTCGTACGACTGGCTAGAAGTGATCTCTGGAAAATTCCACTCCAATGAATTCTCAGACCACAGGGACGGTGGCCATTGAGCAAAAGCTTTCTCCATGACGCAAGATTAGGCGCAGATTAGATGCTGACGTTGTCGATCAATCTCACATCGTCAAACCATACAGCCACACAGATAGTCGTACCCTCGGATGAATTTGCAACGGGAATGAGGGTTACGGAATCGACAATCTCGATGTATTCGACATTTCCAGCCGTGTTCGATTCGATTCCATTTGTGAAATGGTCCTCAACCGCTCGCGCTGACATCTTTGTGGTTCGGCACATCTTGGCTATTTCAGAAAGCGATGCGTAAATATGAGCCGCTTGTAATAGTTGTTCTGGTGTCAGGCGCGCGTTGCGACTGGACAAGGCAAGACCGGACTTGTCTCGCACGGTAGGCACACTTGTAATCTCACAAGAAATGTTTAGGTCACGCACGACCTGTCGAATAACTGCAATCTGCTGAAAGTCTTTTTCGCCGAAATATGAAGCAGTAGGGGCAACTGCATTCAGAAGTTTGACTACAACAGTCGCTACGCCGTCAAAATGGCCTGGCCTGTGCTGACCTTCCATATGAGAGGCAATAGCGCCCGCTGAAATACTTGATGAGAACCCAAGGGGATACATTTCGGCATGGCTGGGGGTGAAGAGCACATCAACGCCTTGCTGTTCGGCGATTGCTATGTCCTTTTCAAGTTGACGAGGATACGCACGAAGATCGGTCTCACTATTGAACTGTAGAGGGTTTACAAAAATGGAAACTACCGTTCGAGTCTGCTCTGCAACGCTTCGGACAAAAAGTGTCGCGTGGCCTTCATGTAGCGCCCCCATAGTGGG
>CAIOHI010000211.1 GCA_903858075.1 uncultured Actinomycetes bacterium | reverse complement strand
GGAATCATACGGCTACCTTTTTGTGGGGGTATCACATATGAACTTGGCAAAAATTGGTGAGTACTGGGCGCGTTGGCGGCCAAATGACATTGCAATCAAGTTTGGCGGAATTTCCACTTCGTGGCGCGAGCTTGATACACACACAAATGAGTTAGCGGCAGGCCTTGTTGAACGCGGTATTGGCCGTGGCGACCGCATTGGTTTGTTACTCACTAATTGTTTGGAATGGATTGAGCTCAGTGTCGCCGCTTGGAAAATCGGTGCTGTCATTGTTCCCATCAACACCCGGTTCACGGCACCAGAAGTTGCCTACGTAGTTTCTGATGCCGGCTGCAAACTGCTTTTCACCAACCAAGCATTGAGTGCTGCCACAACTGAAGTATTTGGCTCATGCCCTGTTATTTGCGTTGAAGATTTAGCGCAACTATTTGTAGCTGGCGGAACTGTTGGTATTGCCGACACGCTTGATTCCGAACCATCTTTTATTTGTTACACCAGTGGTACTACAGGTGACCCAAAGGGTGCAGTACTCACGCACGGTTCGTTCAATGCGGCGTCACAGAGTTGGGCACAAGCACTTGAACTCACACCCAAGGACAAACTCATTTTGCCCTTTCCACTTGCATTTACTGGTGGGTTAGCACTGTGCCTATTCACTTACTGGTCGGGTGGCACCTTGTTGCTCGAGCCAATGGTTGACACCGATCGTATTTTTGACCTCTTTGAACAAGAAGGTGCAACCGCACTCATGGCGGTTCCTGTCATTCACCAACAAGTGGTTGACCACCCACGCTTTGCCACAGCAGATCTTTCTACGTGGCGTCTTGCATGTTCAGGTGGTGCGCCAGTGCCACCAACTTTGTTGAAGGCAGTGCAAGCACGTGGCATTCCAATGCTGCAAATGTTTAGCCTCACGGAATCATCAGCTGCTGGCACGGTACTGCCAAACGCTGATGCATTGCGAAAAGTTGGTTCCGCAGGTATTCCCATTATTCACGGCGGTTTAAAAATTGCCGACGATGATGACAACGAAGTTCCTGTTGGAGAAGTAGGCGAAATTCTTTTGTCGGGCCCACACGTAATGGCTGGCTATTGGAACAACCCCGAAGCATCTATCGCCGCACTACGAGGTGGTTGGCTCCACACCGGAGACCTCGGTCGTGTTGACGAAGAGGGTTACCTCTACGTGGTCGACCGCAAGAAAGACATGCTCATTTCTGGTGGGCTCAATGTGTACCCCGCAGAAATTGAACGTGTGCTTGCAGGTATGCCCGGAATTATTGAAGTGGCAGTTATTGGTGTGCCGCATGAAAAGTGGGGTGAAGCTCCCGCAGTAGTGGTATTCACCGGCGGTGCAGAAGTAAAGGCTGAAGATGTTCTTGCACGTTGCAAAGCACAACTTGCCGACTTTAAATTGCCGCGATACTTCCATGTGAGCCCAACTCCGTTACCTCGCAACATGTCGGGAAAAATTTTGAAGCGCGAATTAAAAATTGAACTTGCTCACCTCCCACAAACAAGTAAGGCAATTCGTTAATGACTAAAACAAAAATCGGCATCACCATGATGTCGGCTGACTTCGCAATGGAGCCCAGCGAACTTGCTCGTGAAATTGAAGCACGTGGTTTTGAAAGTTTCTGGGTGCCAGAACACAGCAACATTCCGGTCAGTCGTGAAACACCATGGCCGGGCAGTTTGAGTGGCGAACCCTTGCCCGAGGAGTACTCACACCTGCACGATGCTTTTGTTGTGCTCGCAATGGCGGCGGCAGTGACCACAAAGCTTCGTCTAGGCGCGAGTGTGTTATTACCGGCACAACGCGATGCCATTTGGACATCGAAGCAAATTTCATCGTTAGATTTCCTCAGCAAGGGTCGCTTGGAAATTGGCGTTGGTGTGGGTTGGAACCGTGAAGAACTTGCCAGCCACGGCACAGCATTTCCCGACCGTTGGCAACGCACCCGCGAAACCGTGGAAGCCATGCGTGAGTTGTGGGCCAATGAAGTAGGCAGTTATTCAGGCAAATTCGTGAATATTGCACCTACTTGGCAATGGCCAAAGCCTGCACAGCCTTCTGGCCCACCTATTCACTTAGGCGGTGGCACGGGTCCTCGTCTTCTCGGGCAAGTGGCACAGTGGGCCGATGGGTGGCTGCCTATTTCCGCACGCCCGTCGTTGGCGAGTCGTTTAGTTTTGTTGCGCGAGGCATGTGAGCGTGCGGGTCGCGACTACAACACAATGAAAATCAGTGTGTTCGGTGCAAATACCACAGCAGATGGCTTATCGAATTTGTTTGAAGAAGGTATTACACGTGCTGTGCTCACATTGCCACCAGCAAAACGTGATGTCGTTTTGCCATTGCTCGATGAATGGGCTGCAACGCAAGAACAAGTTCTCGCGCGCGTGGGTTAGGCGAGAACTGAAGCGAACTTCAACAAGTGTTTTGCGCGTTCGGTGGCATCGGTAAAGCCATCACGCAACGCACGCGAGCGCACTTCAAAAGAAATAGGCACATCGGGAACTACCTGCAATAGTTCTGCAATAGGCAGTGCACCTTCACCCGGGCAACTACGACCATTAATTGCTTCGTCGAGAAGTTCTTCAAACTTTGTTGGCAGTTGTGCGGGAGCATCGGCAATTTGAATGTACGGGAACAACGACTTGTCGTAGGTGGCAACATCACTTGGGCTCGAACCTGAACGCGACAAGTGCAAGTTGTCAATAAGCACTCCACTGTTTGGCCTACTAGCTTGGCGCACAATGTCTGCAGCCATGGGCAGTGTGTTGAGAGGGAAGATGGGAAGAAACTCACACACAATGGTGATGCCGTGCGGCGCAGCGAAATCACAAGCTTGCGCATAGCGGTCGATATTTGCCTGTAAGTCTTTTTTCCGACTGGTGAACAAAATGAAACGGGCGCCTACTTCGGCAGCAGCTTCAATGAGTTGCTCTGCATAGTCATCAGCACCATCAGCAGGAATAATGGGCTCCATGTCGAGTGCAATAACGCCAGTGTCGTCAAGACGCTTTTTTACTTCTTTCGTTGTGGCAGAGGTCCAAGTAGCGCCATCAAACCAAATGCCACACGCTGGCCAACCGGCTCCTGCTGCAGCAGTAACCATGTCGGCGGGTGGAAGCGTTGGGTGTACGCCGGCAGCGAGTGAAAGTAGGCGGCTCACTTGCGTTTTGCTTCAAAGGTGATGGGAAGCGAAGTAAGTGCACGCAAGGCAAAGTTGCGCTGATAGTCAAGGTGCATGTCGGGGTCAACAAGTGCGAAGTCGGCAATGTTGTCGACGAATGCACGAAAGCCAATGGCCAATTCGCGTCGCGCCAGTGGTGCACCCAAGCAGAAGTGAACGCCCGCACCAAAGCCAACGTGTGAGCGTGTGTTGGCACGGTCGAGGTCGAGCTCATCGGGGTTTTCGAAATGTCGGTCGTCGCGGTTGGCTGCAGCGAATCGAATGTTCACTGTTGAGCCAGCAGGAATGGTGACACCATGCATTTCAACATCAACTGTGGTGACGCGGAAGAGCCCTTGCACGGGGCCTTCCAAACGAATGGCTTCTTCAACAAGAACGGGAACGTACTTGTCGGG
>CAIOHI010000210.1 GCA_903858075.1 uncultured Actinomycetes bacterium | reverse complement strand
CCCCATTCACTGGAACCCAAAGCACAAGGCGTGGATCATTACGCGCTATGACGATGTCACGGCAACCATTAAGAACCCGCATCTCACGGCATCGCGCATTGAACCATTTCGCCAGGCTGTTTCGAAGTCGGCAAATTCGCCTGAGGTAGATGAAACCTTCGGCATCTTGGCCGACTGGATGGTGTTTCTCGACCCGCCGCATCACACACGTATGCGTCGCTTGGTTTCCCGCGTGTTTGCTCCGCCTGTGGTGCGTGCTCGTACACAAGCAATGACCGAAGTGGTCGACTCACTCATCGCAGAACTCCCTGTAGGGGTTCCTGTTGACATTATGGAGTCCTTTGCCGCACCATTGCCGGCCATTGTGATTGCACAAATGCTGGGAGTGCCTCCTATTGACCGCCATCTGTTCAAAGAGTGGTCAGATCTCATTACCGCGTTGGTCTTTGGTGCGTACGACAACCCCGATCGTTTCCGCAGCGCAGCGCGCGGAATGATGGAGCTGAAGAACTATTTGTTGGAGCTCATCAACAAGTTTGAAAAGGACCCAGAAGACAACCTCATTAGTTTGTTGCTCGAGCACGAAGACGGCGATTCTTTGTCGCGCGACGAGCTCATTTCTACGTGCACGTTGCTGCTCTTTGGTGGGCACGAAACCACAACAAACCTCATTACGAGCGGTCTTCTTGCGCTCCTTGAGTTCCCTGAACAAATGGCCGACCTGCGTGCGAACCCCGATATCTTCCCGATGGCCGTTGAAGAACTCATTCGTTTCGACGGGCCTGCGCGTGCAACAGTGCGCCTTGTGAAAGAAGATCATGAATACGGTGGTGTGAAATTCACAGCAGGTGAGCGTGTGTTCATTGCAAACCCTGCAGCAAACCACGACCCACGCGTATTTGCGAACCCGGGCCAACTCGATTTGCGACGTAACCCCACCAATCACATGGGCTTTGGCTTCGGCTTGCACTTTTGTTTGGGTGCTCCACTTGCGCGTCTTGAAGTAGAACTTGCATTGGGCGCTCTCATGAACAAGTTCTCACGCATTGAAATGGCATGTACCCGCGAAGAGCTGTCGTGGCACCCCACCATGCTGTCGCGTGGTCTACACAAACTTCCTGTGGTGCTGAACTACTAAATACAATGGCTATTTAGCCAAAGATTTTTTTAGAAATCACCATGCGCTGAATTTGGTTGGTGCCTTCATAAATTTGCGTGATTTTTGCATCACGCATCATGCGCTCGACGGGGAACTCTGTGGTGAAGCCGTAGCCGCCAAGTAATTGCACGCAGTCGGTAGTGACTTTCATGGCAACGTCCGAGGCAAACCATTTGGCCATGGCCCCAAGTTGCGACAAGTCGCCGTGTGGGTCGCCAGCATCAACAGCACCGCATGCGCGGTACACCATGGTGCGAGCAGCTTCTACTTGCATTTGTGCTTCAGCAACCATCCACTGCAAACCCTGACGCTCTGCAATGGGTTTGCCAAAGGTCTTGCGGTCTTTCATGTAGTTCACTGCAAAGTCGATAGCGCCTTGAGCAATACCTACTGCCTGAGCACCAATGGTGGGGCGGCTGCGGTCGAGAGTGTGCATGGCAATAGCAAAGCCATCGCCCACTTCGCCGATGCGGTTTTCATCGGGTACGCGCAAGTTGTCGAATCGAAGGACTCCGGTTGGGGAGCCTTTAATTCCTAATTTGTGTTCGAGTTTGTCAACATGCACACCCCAGCTTGCTTCAGCAAGAAACGCGGTGATGCCACGGTGGCGGTCGGCGGAAGTGCGAGCAAAAATGGTGTAAAGATCGCTCACACCGGCGTTGGTGATCCAGCACTTGGAACCGTTAATAACCCAGCTGTCACCGTCTTTTTCCGCATGTGTAGTCATGGAAGCAACGTCGCTACCAGCATCAGCTTCAGAAAGGCCGTAACTTGCTTGAGACTCACCTGTGCAAATGCGTGGAAGGTATTTCGCCTTCAATGCTTCGCTACCGAAGTTGATAACCGGCAACATGCCAAGTTTTGAAATGAGAAACATGAGGCTGGTGCTTGCACACACGCGAGCGAGTTCTTCAGCAACCATTGCCTGGGTTACTAGTGGTGCGCCGCTTCCGCCGTATTCAACGGGGTAGCTAAGTGCTGTCAGTTCCATTTGCTGAAGTGCTTTGAATGACTCCCAGGAATACGCACTGTTGTGGTCAGAGTCAGCTGCGTATGGTGCAATTTTTTCTTCTGCGAATTTGCGAATGACTTCGCGAAATGCAATCTGGTCGGCGTCGAGAGAGAATTGGTGTTCAGACATGTTGGCCTCTATTTCTTTGAATAATCGTAAAAACCGCGCCCTGCCTTGCGGCCAAGAAGGCCGGCATCAACCATGCGAGAAAGCAATGGTGGTGCTGCATAGAGCGGTTCTTTGAACTCGGTGTACAAACTTTCGGCAACTGCAGATGTGGTGTCGAGACCAATGAGGTCGGCGAGGCGCAGTGGGCCCATGGGGTGTGCGCAACCTTCGACCATTCCCAGGTCAATATCTTCTGCCGATGCATAGCCCGACTCCAACATGCGCACGGCAGAAAGGATGTAGGGAATAAGAAGCGCATTCACAATGAAGCCGGCGCGGTCTTTAGAGCGAATGACGCGCTTGTGCAGAGCAACTTCGGCAAATGCAGTTGAGCGGTTGATGGTGTCTTCAGAAGTGAGCAGCGAAGCTACAAGTTCTACGAGGCGCAAGACAGGAACGGGGTTAAAGAAGTGAATGCCAATTACTTGCGATGGGCGCTGAGTGGCCATGCCAAGTTTCATGACGGGAATAGACGAAGTGTTGGTTGCCAAAATGGCGTTGTCGTCGGTAATTACTTTGTCGAGGCTTTTGAAGATGTTGGTCTTTAAGGTCTCGTCTTCAATGACTGCTTCTACGACCAATTGACGGTCGGCGAGGTCGGCCACGTCGGTGGTGAAATTCAAATTCTTAATAGCGCGATCGCGCTCTTCTTCAGTAATTTTGTTGGCGCCAAGTGCGCGGTCAAGTGAGGTGACGAGGCGCTTTTGGCCTGCTTCCATTGCGGCAACGGTGGCTTCTTGAATGAGAACTTCCAGGCCGTTTCGGGCACACACTTCGGCGATGCCAGAGCCCATGAGGCCACAACCGATAACGCCCACGCGCTGGATGTTGCTGGTACTTGTTGGGTTGGTCATGGGTTCCTTCTTGTGTCGCCGTATTCGTCACCTCTAGTTTGCCCTAACTACCCGCTGGTAATAGTGCTTGTGCTCCATTCGCCTAGCCTTTATGTATGGACTTTGAGATACCTGGGGAAATTCAAGCCACATTGGCTCAACTCGATGCATTCATTGAGAAAGAGATCAAGCCGCTTGAGCAAGAAAACGACAACATCCGCTTTTTCGACCATCGTCGTGAGTGGGCACGCACCGACTTTGAAAACGATGGTGTGCCACGTGCCGATTGGGAAGATTTGTTGAAAGAAATGCGCCGTCGCGCCGATGCTGCTG
>CAIOHI010000209.1 GCA_903858075.1 uncultured Actinomycetes bacterium | reverse complement strand
CGTTTCCACCATGCCTTCCTTCGACATCGTCTCAGAAGTAGACCGCCAAGAACTCCGTAATGCCGTAGATCAGGCCCAACGGGAAATGGTGAACCGCTTTGACTTTAAAAACACCAACTCCGATATTGAGCAAAAAGAGCTCATCATCACCATTCGCACGATCAGTGAGGAAAAAGCTCGGGCCGTACGCGTGCTGTTGGAAGAAAAATTTGTGAAGCGCGGACTTTCCTTGAAGGGCATTGACTGGGGAAAATTTGAACAAGCGTCTGGCGACACCGTGCGCCAGGTGGTCACCATTGCCGTTGGAATTAGTTCCGACAAGGCACGGGAAATTAACAAACTCATTAAGGAAAAAGGTCCGAAAGGAATTGCGAGCCAAACGCAAGGCGAGCAGGTTCGCGTGACTGGTAAAAAACGTGACGACCTACAAGCAGTGATGGCTCTTCTGAAAAGTGAAGACCTCGGAGTTCCGCTGCAGTTTGAAAATTTCCGCGACTAAAAGTTTTTAGTCTTCACTCGACTCTGCTGCACGTTTTTGCAGTTCAGTAACAACGCTTGCATCGGCAAGTGTGGTGGTATCGCCCAAGTTTCTTCCTTCGGCAACATCACGTAACAACCGGCGCATAATTTTTCCACTGCGTGTCTTTGGTAAATCGGGAGTGAAAAAAATTGCTTTTGGTTTTGCAATTGCACCAATCTCTTTTGCGACGTGATTACGCAAATCATTTTCTGAAACCGACGCACCACCACGCAAAGTAACGTAAGCAATAATCGCTTGCCCTGTTGTTGCATCATTTGCGCCTACTACTGCAGCTTCCGCAACGCTTGGGTGGGAAACAAGTGCCGACTCTACTTCTGTTGTTGAAATGCGATGGCCAGAAATATTCATGACATCATCAACGCGACCAAGCAACCAGAGATAACCATCGTCGTCTAATTTTGCACCGTCACCAGCAAAATAACGACCAGGAAATTTGCTCCAATACGTTTCTTGGAATCGTTCAGGGTCGCCCCAAATGCCGCGCAACATTCCCGGCCATGGGTGCGTGAGTGTGAGATATCCCCCGCCATGCGTAATGACATTTCCCTTTTCATCAACTACTTCTGCGCCAACTCCGGGCAAAGGAAACGTCGCGGAACCAGGTTTTGTTGTTGTTGCACCAGGCAACGGGCTAATCATGATGCCACCAGTTTCGGTTTGCCACCATGTATCAACAACTGGGCAACGACCTTGGCCGATATTTTCGTGGTACCACATCCATGCTTCAGGGTTAATGGGTTCACCCACACTGCCAATGACACGCAACGAACTGAGGTCATGCTTTTGTGGTTCCTCTACGCCCCATTTCATAAAAGTACGAATTGCTGTTGGTGCTGTGTAGAAAATGCTCACTTTGTATTTTTCAACAATGCTCCACAAGCGATCGTTCTCGGGGTAGTTCGGCACGCCTTCATAAATAACTTGTGTCGCACCATTGGAGAGTGGCCCGTACACGATGTATGAGTGACCGGTGATCCAACCCACATCTGCAGTGCACCAGTACACATCGGTTTCTGGGTGCAAGTCAAAAACATACTTGTGTGTGTAACTCACGTGAGTGAGATACCCACCCGATGTATGCATAATGCCTTTGGGCGTTCCCGTTGTACCACTCGTATACAAAAGGAACAACAACTGCTCACTTGACATTGGTTCAGCAACGCACACAGGGTCTGCAACATCCATGAGTTCGTGATACCAATGATCGCGACCTTCATGCATGGTCACGTCGTTGCCACCACGCTTCACTACAACAACGTGTTCAATTGATGGAGTTAATTTGACTGCTTCATCGGCCTGTGGTTTCAGTGGGAAAACTTCACCACGCCGGTACCCGCCGTCGGCAGTGATGAGCACCTTTGCCTCGGCATCATTAATGCGGTCGGCAAGGGCCTGCGAACTAAAGCCGCCAAAGACCACGGAGTGCGCAGCGCCAATGCGAGCACATGCCAACATTGCAACCACTGCTTCGGGAATCATCGGTAAATAAATATTTACTCTGTCGCCTTTTTGCACACCAAGGCTTTTCAGCGCATTAGAAAATTTCTGTACTTCATCGAGCAACCATGCGTAGGTAAGAGTGCGAGTATCGCCTGGTTCGCCTTCCCAATGGATAGCAACTTTGCTGCCCTTGCCAGCCTCCACATGTCGGTCGAGACAGTTGTAAGCAACATTGAGTTCTCCACCTATAAACCACTTGCTATACGGGCTTTCCCACTCACAAATGGAGCTCCAAGGCTTACTCCACGACACCACTTCACTTGCCTGTTGAGCCCAAAATGCTTCATAGTCTTGGCTCGCGGCATCGTAAAGTTCGGTACCCACAACGAGAGCACCAGATTGGAATGACTGGCTCGGGGGAAACTTGCGCTGCTCCCACAACAGGTCAGAAATGTTTGGTGAATCCGTTGCCTCGCTCATATGCCCCCTCTTTCTCTCCCGACTGTAGCCCTCTTCGCCTTGAATTTATCGAAGGGAAAAGTCGTACTAGGTTGGGGTAATGGTAAAGAAAGCACCAGCACCCGCGAAGAAAGCAGCAAAGAAGCGCGCCCCTGGCCGCACTGAAAAAAACGTCGTCACTGTTGACGGCCGCGATCGCCGACCGTGGGCATTGGCGAGTAAAGAGCGTCTTCTTGCAGCAGCAACCGAAGAAATTGCCGAAGTGGGTTTTGAACGGGCTCGCCTCGCAGAAATTGCAAATCGTGCTGAAATGACACCTGGTTCTGTGTATACCTGGTTTGCAAACAAAGAAGAACTCTTTCGCGCAGCACTTGAAGATGCCTTCGATAAGCAGTTGCTTTCAAACGTACGTGCGCTGGAAAAACTTCCCGCCGACAGTGCTCCGTGGCTGGTGAAGATTGCATCGCTGGTTCCCCGCAATTACGACGATGATGACTTCACTAATGCCCAGAAATTACTTGTTGAAACGTACTATGCCTCTTGGCGTGACCCACTTG
>CAIOHI010000208.1 GCA_903858075.1 uncultured Actinomycetes bacterium | reverse complement strand
TTTTGTCGCCATGAAAGATCGATGACTGTCACGTTGTTCCCCCACCGTGTTGCAGTTCACCCCGGGAAAGCCCCGGAATGTGTTCAGTTCCACACCCGCCAAGCATCCCCCGATGCGTGACGAACGTCTCACCTAACTCACCTTACGTTGTGCTCTACAAGTAACGCAAACTCAACGGGAAAGAATTAACTATTGGCCTGGAGATCTAAAAGAAGCTCTCCGACGGTGGAATCGGCCAGCTCAATTACCTCTAAATAGTTCGGGTGGATACAACGTAATTGCACCGGCCCGCTGGCAAATGTGGCCACTTGTTCAGGCGTGAAATTGAAGTGGATGTAATGAACCGCAGCCGTGATGTCTTCGCGAGTGAGAGCAGCATCGTGCTGGGCATCGGTGACGGGGTGCACTTCAGTGCCATCGCTGAGCACCAGCACAATTGAGCGCTCAATACCCACCAGTTTTGGCAACCACTCGCGCATGGCGGCTTCGGTAGTGATTTCAATGAAGATTGTGCAGCTCAACTGTCCTGGTTCAGGAATGAGTGGGTTGTACGCATTGAGTTCTTCGTAGACACCTTCATCGGTGAGCACTTTTTCGGCACGCAACATTTCTTGAATCTGGATCCACATGGTGTCTCTGTTTTCAAAGAGCACCGTCAAGATGGTTCCGAGTTCAACGCGACGTTTGCGCTTCAGTTCCAAGACGCGTGCTTTTTCCGCAACACGTACTTTTTCATATGCACGCAGATCGAGAATGTCTTCAAGGACAAGCTTGCGTGAACCATTGTGAGATGTTGATAATACGGGGGTCATATTCATCGTCTCCTATTGGGTTGTTATTTTTCTTCGGGAATTCCGTAAGCGCGAGCCAACAATTGCAGTGGGTGGCTTGGTGACTTACCTGTTTGTTCTGTAATGGCGGTATTTGCCAAATGACAATCGCCTGCAATTTCATCGCCTTCAGCAGCTTCAATTTCGGCGGCAAGTTTGCGAGCAATAGGTATAGACATATCGGCGTTTTCAGCACGAAGGCCCCACATGCCGTCAATACCTGAACAGGTTTGAATGAGCTTGATTTTTGAACCAGTGAGTTTCAACAAGTCGCGGCTCTTCATGCCGATGTTTTGGGCACGCAAGTGGCAAGGTGCGTGATAGGTGATTTTTTCTGGCACTTCACCAACAAATTCGGTATTCAGTTCAGTTCCTTCACCTTTATGAAGACGCATGAGGTATTCGGCCGCATCGTAAGTATTTGCAGCGACGAGTTCAGCGTCTGGCCCACCGATGTAGTCGACATAGTCTTTTTTCAAGATGTAGCCACAGGTTGGCTGAGGTACAACGATGTCGTTGCCGGCACGCACTGCGGCAGCCAACGCCTCAACGTTTTTCGCGCCTACTTTTTTGAATTGGTCGACGTCGCCACTGTGCAAGTACGGAGCACCACAGCATGAAGCGCCTTCAGCTAGCGAGCATTCAATGTTGTTCTTTTCATAAACTTTGATGAGGTCCTTACCGATGCCTGGCTCCTGATACTCCACGAGGCATGTTGGGAAGAGGGCAACTTTGCCTTGCTTTTTGGTCATCACCGGAGATACATGTTTTTTGAACCATGTAGAGAAACGAGACTTGGCAAACGGCGGCAAGAGGCGTTGGCTTGAGACACCAGAAGTTTTTTCCACCACTTTGCGCACGAGCGAACCTGGTTCGGCTCCCATAATTGCATTAGCGATTGGCGAGAACGTTGTGGCTGCTTTGCCGAGCGCATCGGTGTGGCCCATCATGGTGGTGGTCATGCGCTTGCGCAGCGGCACTTGACCATTTGCTTGGCGTGTTGCATCGGCACGCAGCATGAGCCGCGGAAAATCGAGTTCCCATTCATGCAGACCTGGGATATAAGGGCAGTTGATGTAACAGAGTTTGCATTGGAAGCACTCGTCGACCACTTGGTCTTGTTGTGCTGGCGTTAATCGCCCAGCATCTTGATCGTCGTGGGCATCAACGTAAGAAAACAATGTAGGAAATGACGTGCAGTATTTGAAACACAAACGACACCCATGGCAAAGGTCGTACACCCGGGTGAGTTCTTCGCGGAGGTCGGCCTCGTTGAGGTAATTCGGATGATTTGGGTCGTATGTAATAGTCATGTCATTCCTTAAAAAAATATTTGATTGGGGATATCAAAGTGTTGTTGTGGGGCACAGGCAAGAACCTGTACCCCGCAACGAGATGACACACTCTTTAGAGAGCGTCGAGACCCTGCTGGAAACGACCAGCGTGGCTCTTTTCGGCTTTTGCAAGAGTTTCAAACCAGTCGGCGATGTCGTTGAATCCTTCTTCGCGAGCCGTGCGTCCGAAACCTGGGTACATCTGTGTGTACTCATATGTTTCACCAGCAATAGATGCTTTGAAGTTCTCTTCTGTTTCACCAATTGGCAAACCAGATGCTGGGTCGCCAACTTGTGCGAGGAAGTCGAGGTGACCATGTGCATGGCCGGTTTCGCCTTCAGCAACTGAACGGAAAAGTGCAGCTGCATCGGGGAAGCCTTCAACGTCTGCCTTCTGCGCGAACCAGAGGTAACGACGGTTTGCTTGGCTTTCGCCAGCAAATGCTTCTTTCAGGTTTTCGTGTGTCTTGGTTCCGTTCAATCCGGCCATGACGTCTCCTTTTTTGTAGTTGTTATGGGTATTTCTCTTACGCAGACAAATGCGCGCATTGAGCACATTCACCTGAGAACACAATGCG
>CAIOHI010000207.1 GCA_903858075.1 uncultured Actinomycetes bacterium | reverse complement strand
TGCCCCAAACCCTTGTTGTGCTCGCTGCTGGTATGGGTTCGCGTTATGGCGGCCTGAAGCAAATTGACCCCATGGGCCCAACGGGTGAAACCATTCTCGACTACTCAGTGTTCGATGCGTTGCGAGCAGGGTTCAGCAAAGTGGTGTTCATTATTCGCCCCGACTTCGAGGCCGACTTTCGCAACAATGTCTCGTCCAAGTTTGAGCATCTTGTAGATGTGCAATATGCATTTCAAACACTCGACAAATTGCCGGGCGGCTGGAGCATTCCCGCAGGTCGTGAAAAGCCTTGGGGAACAACACATGCCATTTTGTGTGCAGCAGATGTGGTGAAGGAAAACTTTGCAGTCATTAATGCCGATGACTTTTATGGCCAAGAGTCATACGCCGTATTGAACAAGGAATTATCTGATGTCGACTCGGCTGCGAATACTTTTTCAATGGTGGGCTTCACCTTGCGTAATACTTTGTCCGACCACGGGTCGGTGGCGCGGGGGGTATGCACAACCGATGAAAATGCATTACTCACCCACATTGACGAAATGACAAACCTCAGTCGCCAAGGAAATGGTGCTGTCTATACGCGAGATGATGGCAACACCGTGAGCCTCACCGGCGATGAACCTGTGTCTATGAACATGTGGGGGTTCACCCCTCGGTTGTTCGACCACCTCGACCGCGTCTTCCAAGAGTTTTTACGCACGTCGGGAACTGAATTGAAAAGCGAGTGTTTCATTCCGCTGACTGTCGGCCAACTCATTGCTGAGAAACACGTCACGTGCAAAGTTCTGCGGAGTAACTCCACGTGGTTTGGCGTGACATATAAAGAGGACAAAGAGATTGTTCAGGGGTCAATTGCGGCTCTAGTTGAAAAAGGAAAATACCCAAAGAGCCTGTGGGGGTAGTTCTCCCTTCGTAGTCGTCAATCGCTAAGCAGTACGGTAGAGACATGGATTTTGCACTTACACCTCGTTGCTTGGAATATCGCGAAAAATTGCTCGCCTTTATGGACGAGATGATCTACCCCAATGAAGAACTCTATGAAGAGCAGTTGCGTGAAGCAGGCAACCCACATGCCCAGCCGCCAATCATGGAGGAACTCAAAAAAGAGGCTCGTAAGCGCGGACTATGGAACCTCTTCCAACCACACAAAGAGTGGGGTCCTGGTTTAACCAATGCGGAATACGCACCGCTCGCAGAAATTCTTGGTCGTTCGAGCATCGCTTCTGAGTCGTGCAACTGCAACGCCCCCGATACCGGCAACATGGAAGTACTCACCATGTTCGGAACGCCAGAACAGCAAGACCTCTGGTTGCGCCCGCTGCTTGAAGGTGAAATTCGTTCTGCATTTGCCATGACCGAGCCTGCCGTTGCTTCTAGTGACGCCACCAATATTTCACTGAGCATCGAGCGTGATGGCGACCACTATGTGCTGAACGGCCGCAAGTGGTGGACTTCAAACGCGTTTCACCCGAATACAAAAATTCTCATTGTGATGGGCAAGACCGATCCGAAGGCTGCGCCGCACCAACAGCAAAGCCAAATTTTGGTGCCCATCGATACACCGGGCGTTACCTTGAAGCGCAACCTCACCGTGTTTGGCTACATCGACCAAGAAGGTCATGCCGAAACTATTTTCGACAACGTGCGTGTTCCTGTGAGCAACCTCATTGCCAACGAAGGTGATGGCTTCATGATTAGCCAAGCACGACTCGGACCCGGACGTATTCACCACTGCATGCGCACCATTGGTGCAGCAGAACGTGCACTGGAAATGTTGTGTCAGCGCGCTTTGAGTCGCACCACATTTGGTAAGCGAGTAGCAGAGCGCTCAAACATTCAAGACTGGATTGCTGAAGCTCGCATTGATCTCGAGATGATTCGTCTCTTGACAATGAAAACTGCTTGGCTCATGGACACCGTGGGCAACAAGGGTGCACGTACAGAAATTGCGGCAATTAAAGTTGCAGCACCAGTAATGGCGCTCAAAATTATTGACCGCGCAATTCAAGTACACGGTGCTGGCGGAATTAGTCAAGACTTCCCACTGGCACGCATGTATGCACACATTCGCTCACTGCGCTTGGCCGACGGGCCAGACGAAGTGCACAAAATGATTATTTCGCGTGCAGAACTACGTAAGTACGACCCATCATTTCGTACCGACGGTGTGAGCGCCGTTGCTTCCGGTGGTAGTCGGAGCTAGATCTAGCCCAACCATGGCGCCTCCGGTACCTGAGGCACCAACAAAAGTAGTTGCTTGGTGAATATCGGCGAACTGCTTCACAATGGCGAGACCTAAACCAGAACCTGGCATTGCTCGTGTTGCTGCTGCACGATAAAAACGATCGAAAACAAATTGGCGATCTTCGGGAGCAATTCCAGGCCCCGAGTCGTGCACTTCAATGCGGGTTCCTTTAATGAAGACATCAATCTTGCTTCCCGCCGGGCTGAACTTAATGGCATTGTCGATGAGATTCGAAAGAGCTCTGTCGAACTGCGCAGGGCGTACCAGCACGTGTGCCGGATTTGTGGAGTGCAGTTCAACTATTCGACCCGAGCGTCGTTGTGCGCGTTCTGCAACTTCTTGAACCACTTCAGCAATATCTATTTCAACGGGGTTTTCTGAAGAACGCTGGTCTGAAGCAAGTGCAGACAGTTCGCTCGATAGCGCAGTGAGTTCATCTATCTCTGCGCGAATGTCATGAATAATTTCTTCACGAGTATGTTGTGGCAGGTCGGGGCGTTCAAGTAGTTCTGAGTTTGCACGCAGGCTTGTCAGAGGAGTGCGCAGTTCATGACTTGCGTCTTGAACCAGCTGCTTTTGTTGAGCAACTGACTTGCCAAGCGCTTGCAACATGGTATTGAAACTAGAAACTAAGTCGGCAACTTCACCACTTGCCTTAATATCAATGAGTTGTGATGTGTCTTGTGTAGAAGCAATTTCCACTGCAGAGGCAGATAGTTGCTCAATAGGTTTGCTTGCGCGGCGCGCAATGAACCATCCGGCCGCAGCGGCCATGACAATGCCACCAAAGCCGAACACAAAGAGCCAAGTGCGCATTCCGGCGCGCGCATCTTCAATATCGGTAATGTCGCGGCCAAGTTGTAATGCCCCACCACTGGGAAGCGACACCGTGAGTACTCGATATGAACTGCCCTGAACAGTGGTGTTGTACAACAGGCTCAAACCATCGGTTGCGCTTTGCGCGAGTGCAAGATCATCTGCATGCACCACTAATTCAGATGGGCCAAGACTTGCCAGAATGCCTCCATTGAAGCCAATGACTTGAGTGATGGCGTCAAATTCTGGTTGTAAAAGCGTGGGTCCGAGTGGTGAAGACATGCGGCCCGGAAAACGTGGTTGTTCAAGGTTGCGGTTGAGTTCGCGCACAATGGTGCTTGCACGCGAAGAAAGTGACGCATCAACCTGTGAGCGCAATTCATGACTCGCAATAATGTATGCACCGGCGGCAAGGGTGCCCACGGCTACAAATGCAATGCCGCCAGTAGCAATGGCAAGACGTGAACGCAAACTCATTGTTAGGCCTTCACCGTGTAGCCAACACCGCGAATGGTGTACACCACCCGTGACTCGCCACCTTCTTCGGTTTTGCGCCGTAGGTAGCCAATGTAAACGTCAAGAGACTTTGAGCCAGTTTCGAAATCGAAGCCCCAAATTTCTTCGTATAGCTGTTCGCGGGTAACAACAAGACCTGTGCGCAACATGAGCGCTTCTAAAAGATCAAATTCTGTTTTCGTTAAACTAAGTGGGCGCTCACCGCGAAGTACTTCGCGTCGTGCAGTGTCGAGAGTGAGGTCTCCAACTCGCAGCACCGTATTTGCTCCGGCTGGTTCACGGCGCCGTAGAAGTGCGCGCACACGTGCAAGAAGTTCATCAATGGAAAACGGCTTCACTAAATAGTCATCGGCGCCAGCATCGAGCCCGGCTACACGGTCGTTCACTTCGTGCTTGGCAGTGAGGAGCAAAATTGGAACACGAATGCCCCGCGTGCGTACTTCACGACACACAGTCATGCCGTCGGCAAAGGGCATCATGACATCCATAACAACAACATCGGGTGGTGTTTTGGTGATGAAGGCAAGTGCTGCTGCACCATCGTTCACCATGCTCACGCGATAACCCTCTAACTCGAGCACGCGTTGAACAGCAGAACGTACCGCCGGGTCATCTTCAGCGATGAGCACATGTGATGAAACCTGATGTGTTCCAGATTTTTGCGGTGAAGCCATGGTGATTACGGTACTCAGACCCATTGCATACCGCGTGCTACTGCGGGTGCATTCTTCATCAATATTTACTATTGGTGTCGTCAACAACACTGACCGCGAGGTCAAATCCGGTGGTGGCAAGCCGCGAACGAATGCCGGCTTGGGAGCAGACCACAACGCAGGAAACATTGCTCGTGCGTAGTTTCCCAGCAAAACCCATCAGAATTCCGATGCCAGCATCGTCGAGCAAAGTGAGATCATTCACATTGACGACGAAAGGTGTGTTGGGGTGCTCTTGTGTTGCCTTATTCAACATGTCGCTGAGATGAGGCAGGGTAGACAAAGTGACCTCACCGCTGAGGCGAAGTACTGCCACCCCTTCGTTCAAAAGGGCCTCTACGTGTAACTGCATGAAGTGACAATATCGGTATTCCGTTACGGCTCGGTGAGCATGGAAACATGTGCCCGCAAAGTGAGTGAAGGGATGAAGGGCCCCAGGAGTGGTAGCGAGGTATTTTCCTTAAAAGTTATGGAAACTTGGGTGATGCCATCGGAGTTGCTTGCAACAACTGCCGAGGCAGGAAACCCGTTCTGTATGGCGATTTCTTGTGCGGCCAATTGCGGGTCTGGGGAAACCGAGGCATAGCGAGCTGCATTGCGTGCCACTTCCCACAGTGCAAGTTGCTGTCGAGCAACAATGGAAAATTGAGCAATAAGCATGACGAATACAACAAGTAAGGGAAGTGCTAACGCGAACTCAATAGTTGCTTGACCTTTTTCGTTTTTGCTACCCGACATCAACAGAGGCTTTGTCTACAACCTTATTGAAAACATTGTCGAACAGTTCTCCAATGCGACCCGCACCACCTCCTGCAGTGGCCCAAGTAATGACAAGCACGGCGATGACCGCGGCGGCAAGAAGGATGAGTGCGTACTCGGTAGTTGCCTGGCCATCGTCGTCATGATGTTGTCCAAACAAGTGTTGAACGAAACGCTGTATGTAGAAGTTGCTGTAAAAAATCATTTTGCCTCCAAGATGTGAATTAGCTCAGCGTGAGCGATGAAAGTGCCCCAATGAGAATGGGCACAATAGAGAGAGTGAC
>CAIOHI010000206.1 GCA_903858075.1 uncultured Actinomycetes bacterium | reverse complement strand
TTGGTCTTGCTGGTGGCGAGGTTAACGGCGCGGCGTTTTGCGGGGGGGAGAAATTTTGTTGAGGCGTTTCGCCCCGTGGCGCTGCCTTTGGCATTTATGGTGCCAGCCTTTGCGATGTTTGGCAGCCTGTGGTTTTCTGAAGTGGCAAATTACAACCCGTGCAAATTGTGCTGGTATCAACGGGCATGCATGTACCCACTTGCAGTCATTTTGTTAGTGGCGCTTGTGCGTAAAAATAAAGTTGCTGCGCGACAAGAAGTAACGGTGTATGCCGTGCCACTTGCTGCTGTGGGCATAGTGATCTCGCTCTACCACTACCTGTTGGAGTGGAACCCCACGTGGGAAACCAATGTGTGTGCCATTGATGTGCCGTGCACCACCATTTGGTTCCGCCAATTTGGCTTCGTATCGTTACCATTTATGGCGCTGTGTGGTTTTGTGAGCGTTGTTGTATTGCTCTGCACGACATACACAAAAAATAGTGAAGTAGAAGAAACTGCAGAACAATTGGAGAAAGTATGACCGCTCAAAAAAATCAGACCAAGTTCATTGCTGGCGGAGTTGCTGCAGCCATTGCAGCAATTGTTGCTGTGGTGCTTGTTGTGGGTGGTGGCAGTAGTTCATCATCAACTACGACCAATCCAGCTGCAGACGTTTCGTTGTCAGATGGAACAGAGTCGACCAATTCCATAGCAACAGGTACAGCGACTGCAGCTGGGGAGTATCAAACGGTGCAAGCAGAGGGTGAAATGCTGTCGGCATTGGAAGACCCCGATAACGACCCTGCCCGCGGAAAACTTGCACCATCGGTAAATGGATTTGGTTTTGATGGAGCGCCACTCACCATTACGCCCACAGGAAAGCCGATGCTTGTGGTATTCCTTGCGCATTGGTGTCCACATTGCAATGCAGAAATACCTCGACTCATTGAATGGAAAGATTCCGGCGCTATGCCCGGTGATTTGGAAGTCATCGGCGTAAGCACTGGCGCTCGTGACGATGCACCGAACTGGCCACCTTCGCAGTGGGTTGTTGACAAAGCTTGGCCATGGCCGGTGATGGCCGACAGCGAAGACCAAGGTGCTGCATTGGCATTTGGCGTGTCGGGTTACCCAGGGCTCATTTTGCTCAATGGTGACGGCAAAGTGCTTGCGCGGCGCTCAGGAGAAGCGAGCATTGAGGATTTAAAGGCTTGGGCACAGGAGTTCCTGCCGGTATAAACACTTGCCACATTTCCACGAGGAAAGCACACACATATGTGTTCACTATTGGAAGGAAGTGGCTTACGATGATTACTACTGAAGCGGAACGCTTTCAGATGCATGAAGCTTTGATTGATGCACATGGCAAGGAGGTGGCAGCCATCATTATGGAACATTTGCCATCAACAGGGTGGGGTGATGTAGCACGCAGGTCAGATGTTGCTGGCTTGCAAGTACTCACGAAGAAAGACATCGACATGCTGCGCATTTCAATGAGCGGCGACATGGAAGCGTTGCGCCTTGAGATGCGTGGGGAGATGGAAGCGTTACGCCTTGAGATGCGTGGGGAAATGCAGGAACTTCGCGCTGAGTTGCGTATGGAAATGCAGGCATTACGTCTCGAGATGCGCAGTGAGATGCACGTGCTCTTCAACCAGCAACTGAAGTGGCTAGTCGGTCTGGTCATTACCGCTCAAGCATTAGGTACCGGTGCACTGCTGGCCGGAATGAAGCTGCTCTAACTGAAATAACCGCGCGCAGCTTCTTCGGCCAAGCGCATTACTTCACGCAGTGGACCACCGGTTGCTTTTGCTGCAATGGCAGCGTGTTCGAATTCTGCCTTGAGCCGTGCGCTACTCATTTTGACATCGACCGAAAAACCGAGCACATCAACACTTGTTACTTCACGCGCAGATGCAAAACGCTCTACCGTGCTCTGACGAATTCCCAAAGATCCAGTTTCCAAAGAAATAATGCCGCAGAGTTTTTCTGCAAGTTGTGGAGTGCAGAGCACTTGTAAGCAGTGCCCGTGTCGATTTTTCTTCATGATGATGGGTGTGACCCAAGCATCATTTGCGCCGTTATCCATGAGTTGCGCAATGGTGTAAGCCAAAACCTCTGGGGTCACATCGTCGGTGTTTGTTTCTAGCACCACCAAAGTTTCTGTGTCGCTATCGTTTGCGGCATCGGTTGTACCTAAGAGCACCTGCACAACATTGGCGCGGTCTGTCGGGTTGCGCGTGCCAGCACCATGGCCAATGGCTGTGATGGGCATGGAAGGCGATGCACCAAAAGATTCTGTGAGTGCAATAAGCAGTGCAACACCGGTGGGAGTAGACACTTCATAGTCAACATCTACACCGCGAGTAGGCACCGCATGTGTTGCAAGCATGTGGGCAACAGCTGGTCCTGGGTTCGGAAGAATGCCGTGCGCGCTGCGAATGGCACCATGCGAGGTGGCAATGGGTGATGCTGCGACGCGGTCGATGCCAAGAATTTCAAGTGCGGCACAAGTACCAACAATGTCGATGATGGCGTCGATGCTGCCTACTTCATGAAACTCAACGTCTTCAATAAGAACGTTGTGCACAGTTGCTTCTGAGTACGCGAGCACAGCGAAGGTAGCAAGTGCACGTTCACGCACGCGCTCGGGAATGTCGGCAGCATTGAGCAGCGCGACGATGTCGCTATGCAAACGATGCGTGTGATGATGATGGTCATCGTGATGATGTTCGACCACAACAACGTGAGTGGCGGCAATGCCACAACGCATAGCGGGCTCGGCAGTAAGTGCCCAATCGTTTAAGCCGAGGCCAAAAAGAATATTGACAACTTCTGAAACATCGGCACCTGCATCAATGAGCGAGCCCAGCAACATGTCGCCAGCAACACCAGCACTGGCATTGACCCAAACGGTGTTGGCGTTGCGTGCAGCAGGGAAACTCACGCCGCGCTTCTCAACATTCGCGCGACTGCACATGCAGCACCGAAACCGTTGTCTATACCTACCACTGAAATTCCCGATGCACATGACGAATGCATTGCAAGGAGTGCAGTAATTCCTTCTAGCGATGAGCCGTAGCCAACGCTTGTGGGCACAGCAACGATGGGCGCACCGGTGAGACCGCCGATAACACTTGGCAGTGCACCTTCCATGCCGGCAGCAACAACAATTGCATCGGCATTTTGAATGACATCAATGTGTACGAGCAAGCGATGAATGCCAGCAACACCAACATCAACAATGCGTGTAGGTGCATAGCCATAGGCACGCAAGGTGAGTACACATTCATC
>CAIOHI010000205.1 GCA_903858075.1 uncultured Actinomycetes bacterium | reverse complement strand
GACGGAGCCGCTATCGATTTGTTCTCGTATCACGGCCGAGCCACTGAAGCAGAATGGCTGGCGGCTGGGCGTGCAGTGCAGCTGGTGGAATGGAGTCGTACGCACAAGTTCTGTGGTCGCTGTGGAACAGCCACCGTGTTGTCTGATTCCGAGCGTTCGCTGCGTTGCCCGAAATGCAACTTGTTGGCGTTCCCGCGACTCGCGCCCGCCATGATTACCCTTGTGACCCGTGGGCCAGATGGCCCCGACCAAGAAGTGTTGTTGGGTCGGGGAGTGCAGTGGAAAGTACCCATGTACTCGTGCTTGGCCGGCTTTGTGGAACCAGGCGAAACGCTGGAAGAAGCGGTAGTGCGCGAAGTGCATGAAGAAGTGGGTGTGTGGGTTCGTGACGTGCGTTACGTGCGCAGTCAACCTTGGCCATTCCCACACTCGCTCATGCTCGGCTTTCGTGCTTCTTTTGATCACGGCGACATTGTGTGCGATCCGAGCGAAATCATGGACGCTCAATGGTTCCGTCGCGATGACATGCCCATGATTCCCTCAAATATCTCTATTGCGCGCTCGCTTATCGATGATTGGCTGCTCAACAACTAACGTGGTGCCATGAGCAACGCAGAACAACCAGACCTTGGCCGCATCGGACTATGGACATTTGCACTCGACGTGCAACCAATGGCAAAGGCCCAAGAAGCCGCAGCTGAAATTGATGAAATGGGTTTTGGAACAGTGTGGCTCCCTGAGGCAGTTGGTCGCGAAATCTTCTCATCGTCTGCTCTTATTTTGAGCGCAACGAAAAACATCAAAGTGGCGTCAGGTATCGCAAGCATTGCTGCCCGCACCGCGCACACCATGCAATCGGGTTGGAAAACATTGTCGGAAGCCTTTCCTGGCAGGTTTGTTCTTGCTCTTGGTGTGAGCCACTCACACATGGTGACCAAGCTGCACAAGCTCAGCTACGACAAGCCTTATTCCAACATGGTTGAGTACCTCGACGTGATGGACAAGTCGCCTTATGCCGGCGCAGCACCGCAGAGCCCGATGTATCGCATGATTGGTGCACTTGGGCCAAAGATGTTGCAGTTGTCTGCCGAGCGTGGGGTGGGTGCACACCCGTATTTCACTACACCACAACACACTGCAGAAGCTCGCGCATTGATGGGTGCAAAACCACTCATTGCTCCAGAAATTGCCGTCATTTTTGAAACTGACAAAGACAAAGCGCGTGCGACCGCACGCAAATTCATGAGCATCTATACCCGTTTGCCAAACTACGCAAACAACCTCATGCGTTTAGGTTTCACCCAAGACGATGTCACCAATCAGTCCGACAGGCTTGTCGATGAAATTGTTACGTGGGGCACGCTCGACAAAATTGCTGCACGCATTAAAGAGCATCACGATGCCGGTGCAAACCATGTATGCGTTCAGGTTCTTACTCACGACCCACTTGAATTGCCCATGGCAGGGTGGCGTGAACTTTCAGCGCTCTTGAAGTAACTCACTGTGAGCTACGAGCAACTCACCGGTGCGGAATATTTAGCAACATTTGCTGCAGAAAATGCACGCTTCATTAGCGCAGCACAAGTGAGTGGTCTCAACGCATCTGTGGCTAGTTGCCCAGGGTGGAACGTGGGCGACCTTGTTTTTCACGTAGGCAAAGTACAGCGTTGGTTTCACTACATGCTTGAAACCAACGCTGCCGACCCGAAGGGTTCTCCACGTGCTGCAAAACCTGAAACCGATGCCACCATGGTGCAATGGTTTCGTGAGGGTGCAGCAGTTATTGAGAAGTACCTAGCCAGTGTGAGCGATACCGAGCCTGTATGGACCTTTACGGGTGGCGATGTGGGCCGATGGGCCAAGCGTCGTCAGGCGCAAGAAGTATTAGTGCATCGTTTCGATGCAGAACTTGCTGGCGGGGCAGTAGGTGCAGCCGATGCAACCATGTGTGCCGACGGAATAGATGAACTGCTCACTGTTTTTGTACCGCGGCTGAAAGAAAAAGCACAACTACCTGGCACTGTTCACTTTCATTGCACCGATACCGACGGGGAGTGGATGCTGACTCCTCAAGAAGGGGGCATAGAAGTAACTCGCGAACATGGCAAGGGCGACGTTGCCTTACGTGCATCTGCTCAAGTGTTGTTACAAGTGGTGTGGCGTCGAATGAGCGTTGATGAAGCAATTGCAAGTGGTGCCGAAGTATTCGGCAACCGCAGCGTTCTTGATGCGTTTATTGACCTGTCGCAGTTTTAAAAACGCGGCTCTGCAAACGGCGCATGCCCCGCAACCAACGCTCGTGTTGCGTAGCGCGTGTGGTCATATAGGTCACCACTTCATCGTGGGGCAAAATGAGAAAGCGCTCTTCTTGAATTGCTTGCACAACTTCTTCTGCAACATCTTCAGGCTCTAAAACTGCACCTGCCATTTTCACAACGTCACCTGCGCTGGCAAAGCCGCCAGTGTCGGCACCTGGTGGGTTCAGCATGTTGGTGTTCACGCCCTGTGGGCACAAGCAGCTCACACGAATACCGCGGTCGTGATACGTAATGGAAAGCCACTCTGCAAATGCAACTGCTGCATGCTTGGTTACCGAGTACGGGCCAGAACCAATTTGCGCGAGCAAACCCGCGGCAGAAGCTGTTGAACAAAAGTACCCACTGCCAAGCTCGAGCCATTCCGGCATGAGAGCTTCAGCGGCCCAACGATGAGCATGCACGTTGATGTTGAAACTATTTTCCCAAGCTGCTGGTTCTGAAAGCAGGTCGTCTCCTAGGCCAACGCCGGCATTGGCGAAGAACAAATCGATGGGTCCAAATGACTGACGTGCAAAGGCAATGAGATCGAGGTTTCCTTGCTGAGTGCCAATATCGGCGACAAAGAAAACCGCGGAATCGGGGCGCAAAGCGTTGAGTTCCGCACACACTTCTTTGAGGTGTGCCTCGTCGCGGTCGGTCAGGGTGAGACGGGCGCCACCGGCATGGAAACGGCGGGCGAGGGCTTTACCAATGCCACCGGCAGCGCCGGTGACCACTATGTGAGAAGAAGGAAGTTTCATGTGAAATAGATGGTAGGCGAAATGGTGGAAAAGACGGCAATGCGTTATGAAGTGTCGTACAGTCGGTGGTAGACAATAGTGAGTTAGTTCACTACGAAGAAAGTAAGGAACCAAAATGACCGAGACCCATGACGCAGAAGTAATCGTTGAAGCTCTCTCGGTAATCGACAAGGCTCTCGCCGAGATGTTGCGACGTGAATTGGTTTCTAGCGGCGAAGTAGCCGATCTTTTGCTCGACGTTCGTTCGCTGCTTACAGCGAAGCCCGTTGTTGCTGCAGCCGCTAGCGCTGAATAAAACTTTTATTGAAAGAGCACCTACATCGGTATTGATGTGTGCTTGAACTCATTGAGTATTGGCCACTCCAAGTTGTCAACGATGCGGTTGACCGTGTCAATGGCCAGTGCAGTGTTGCCGAGTGCTGGTTCTAGTAGCCGCACAAACACCGCTGCCTTGCCCTGAATAAACGTAGGAACGCCCCACACTTCATGTGAGCGCACGTATTGCATGTGTTCTTCGGCAATCGAGCGCAATGGTTCGCCACTTTCCACTTTGGCAAAAATTTCGTCGCTGTTGAAGCCGGCGTTGGTGAGTAGCAATGCAAGAGCTTCGCGATTATTCAAATTGCCGGCACGTGTGTGGCGAAACTCAAAGGTGTCGAGGTGAAACTGCCAGAACTTTTGCGTATCGGTATCGCGTGCAGCCATGCCCACCTGAAGCGCAAGGAGTCCTGAGTCGCGTTCTGGCGTTTCCCAAATGGGTGGAAAGCCTGGTTCCACATGGCCTTGACCTAAGCAAAAGGGGAGAAAGGTGACATCCCACGGTGCGCCCGCTTGTAGCCCTGTAATCACGTGGTTGTGGGCGATGCGGCCATACGGGCAGCGGTAGTCCCAAGTAATGGCAAATGAGCGACGTTCGGAAGTGTTTGGCACGTTTTTAAACTACAACGGCAATGGCAACAATGCCGAGGGCAGTGCCCACAAAAGCGCCGCCAATAATGTCGGATAAGTGATGCAAACGCACCATCACGCGACTGAGCGCAACGCAAATACCAATGCCAAACCACAACACGGCCCAACTCGCTGGGCTCCATGCACACAAAATGGTTGCGGCGAAAAAAGCCGACGATGCATGACCACTGGGGAAAGAAGAAGTAATTGGTGTGCGCACATTGAAGCGTTCATCGCCACCGGTGGTGGGCCGTGAACGTTTGAAAAGACGCTTGACACCCTGATTCACAATGAGGCTTTCTGCACCGAGCAACAGCGACATGGCAAGTGCTTGACCCGCACGATGGCCACTCCCTATGGCGCGTACCCAGACAATGGCATGCCAAATGATGCTGAATTCACCGATGCGGCTGAGGAGCGAGAAGAACGCTTGCACGACACGCTGGTGGCGCACAGGTTCGAGAAAAGAATCGAACTTCTCGTCGAACTGGGTGGCGGCGCGGGGCAATTCCATAGCGGTTACCACCGTAGAGGCTGAGCACGCCGTTCGGTGGGTTCTCACAAGTGGCGGCCCTCGATTTGGGGCGGGGAGGAATCGTTAGCTGTCGGGAGTGCAACCTGTTTTGGCAGCAAATTCACTGGAGCGATTTGTCGACCAAATGGTACACAAAGACTCTTTGCTGATTTTGCTACTTACCTCACCTGGCGACAACGAAAAATATTGATTGAAGTTGCCAATTTCTTTCCACGTACCGTTTACCCAGCGAGCGATGGTGATGCTTTCGCAATTTTCACAAGTTTGTGCGTATTCCTTCGTCATAAATGACGCCCACTCTGTGTCGCATACAAAGAAGCCAAGGGGCTCCCCAACGAACTCTGCGAGAGATTCTTCAGTTCCAGCGCAGTTGCTTAAAGGAAGAGCAATTGTGCTCGTTGTCGTTGTCGTGAGCTCTGTCGTGGTTGTTGTGAGCTCCGTTGTGCTTGGGGTGCTGCTGGTTGTCTCAGATGCAGACGTAGTTGCGGTGGCTTCGCTGCTGTCACTTGATGAACAGCTGGCGAGAAGGCCCAGAGAAAGAAGTGCGACGATGCTCAGGCGGCGGGTTTTGGTGAAAGTCATAAGGTGAAACTACTTGGTTATAACCTTTGCGTATGACAACTCTTCTCAAAGGTCGCTATTCAGCAGATGTAGGAGCTGATGGCAAAGTGCTCTTTCTTATTGGCATGCGTTTCAATGAGTTGCACAAGCCGTGGAAGTGGCTTCCTGTATTCATCGCAATGCCGCGGATGCTCATTGAACTGCAAAAGAACCGAGAGTTGGGTCTGGTGGGAAAGCCGCGCACCTATTTATCGGGACGCACGGTTTTGGTGTGGCAGTACTGGGAGTCGTTTGAGAAACTCGCTGCGTATTCGCGTTCACAAGAAAGTGCTCATTTGCCCGCATGGCGACGCTTCAACGCCAAGGTGCGCAACAACGGTTCTGTAGGTATTTTTCACGAAACAATTTTGCTATCCGATGCCACCGTGGAAACGGTGTACGGCAATATGCCCACTTTTGGCTTAGCCGCTGTCACTGGTGCAGTGCCCGCAGCTCAACGTGGGCAAAGTGCAAAGTCACGCTTGGGTGAAACCGACACCGATACGCCCGCGGTCGACCCGTACTGATTTTTCTTTATACGCACGATATTCAGTGGGTTTTGATCGTGTCGTAGTGTGATGTCGTGCAAAAAAAGACGGTGTGGGTTTTTGGCGATCAGTTGAACCGCCACATTGGTGCTCTTCGTGAGGCGAAACCAGAATCGCATTGTGTGCTCATTATTGAGTCTGAGCAAAAAATTGCATCAAAGAGATGGCATGTTCAGCGTGCGCATTTCCTCATCACTTCAATGCGGAGGTTCGCAAAGGAACTCACCGCTGATGGTTTTGAAGTGGATTATCGCTCTGCCAAGACAATGCGCAGTGGCCTTGATGCGCACATTGCCGAGTTTCAGCCTGAAGAAGTGGTGGCAACTGAACCGAATAGTTATTCAGCACGTGAGATGTTGAAGAACATGCCGGTGCGGTGTGTGAAGTCAGATCAGTTCTTGTGTCATCCCGATGCGTATCGCGAATTTATGGGTGTTCGCAAGACGGTGAAAATGGAAGACTTCTATCGCTGGCAACGCAAACGGCTGTCGGTGTTGATGGATGGCAATGAACCAGTGGGTGGTCGCTGGAACTTCGATGAAGATAATCGCCAGCCACCGCCAAAGACCGATCATGACAGGTGGCCTGTGCCTGAGAGCGTTCCACTTGATGAAATCGATCAGCAAGTACTGGCCGATGTTGCTCCCTACACATGGGGTGCACTGCCAATGGGGTTATGGGCTACAAGCCGTGCGGGTGCACTGCAACGGTTGAAAAAGTTTGCAACAGAAGTGCTTCCGATGTTTGGCGAACATGAAGACGCCATGTTGAAGTCGAATTGGCACCTTGCACATTCATTGTTGTCGCCATATCTCAACAACGGTCTCTTGCTTCCGAGTGAAGTAGTTGACGCAGTTTTAACCGAGTTCGAAAAAGGGAATGTGCCCATCAACAGTGCGGAAGGGTTTCTGCGCCAAGTCATTGGGTGGCGTGAATACATTTGGAATTGCTATTGGCAGTGGATGCCCGATTATGCCCAGATGAATGTGCTTGCTGCAGAAGTTCCACTGCCAAAATTATTCACCGCTCCAGAAACCACTCAGATGGCCTGCATGAAATCGGTATTAGAAGGCGTGTATGAGCATTCTTATGCGCACCATATTGAACGGTTGAT